>JAHFKH010000007.1 GCA_023245435.1 Candidatus Shapirobacteria bacterium
TCGCTTTTTGTTGAAATTGCTTACATTCAGCAGTAGTCATTGCTGTTACCCAGTAATCCAATGCAAGATTACAACAGACAATTTTTTGACAGACAGACTTTGGCATCTGAGCCGGGGCACGATTACACCTAGAATCAAAAGTACAAGTTACAATATCCGAAACAGGCTTTTGAACTACAACGACTGCCTGTATTTTCGCACACTCAGATTTACTCATAGAAGCACTTTTTCCATATTTCAATTCACAACAAACTGAATCAAGACATTCAGATTTTTTCATCCTTTTGTCTGGACAAGATAAATTTCCTTTTGGTCCTTTGCCCCAATTACAATTTGTATATGGTTCAGGGTCAACTGTTGGCATCGGAGAATAAACGGGAGTATTGTTTGAAGTTGATTTGGCAACATACACTCCCAGCATCAACGACAAAATAATCAATACGAGAAATACACCTAAGTATTTAACCAATATAAAATAAGTTCTGTTTTTTATTTGCTTAGATAAATGTCTTTTCATAAACTAGCACTAATTTTTATCCTCTTTTCTATCTTTCTGTAGCATCCTTTTGTATGGGTGCCAATTAAATTTACCAAATACAACATATTGATATATTATTCTTAACGTTTGGATCAGAGAAAAATACAATACTACATAAACTATGGAACTAATTACGCTAGTAGACAGAGGATAAAAGTCACTCTTTGAGTCAATTGTTTCCAAAGAAAAATTATCTACATAGATGTTTTGTTTTTGCTTTTCGAAATTCCAAAATGCTAAGTTAGCGGTCACTTTTTCATTTTCCGTTTGGGCATTTCTATAATTGATAATATGTTTTTGTATTTCATCATAATTTTCACAATAAAACCTCAGATTTTCTCTAGTTTCTAGTTGGCGATTATTTAATATTCTACTATTAAAAGTGTATGGCAAATCGTTCATTGATCCCTGAAGAACAACAAGTTTGTCATTTTTATGACAACGTGCTTGATAAGTTTTGATATTTAAGTCGTTCCAAAAATTAGAATTCCATATAGTAAAAATTGGAATTATTATTAAAGGGATGTTTAGAAATATATATATTACAATAGCTATTCGTTTTAACATATTTTTTATTTATCAATACCAACTTTTATAACTTTTTTTACCTGTATAAGGATTGTAATTATATTTTGCAGAATAATTATCATATTTATAAGAATTGGCGTTAGTTCGATAATATGAGTTTACATATTTATAAGTAGATGGTTTGTAGTAACTACGAACATATTTAACAGCCAATACTTTTGGAGCAAAAGATAAACCAAACATAAAAACTAACGCTATTGAAACAAGCTTAAAGTTTTTCATATATCAAATATATTTTGCCTTAACATTTAACTAAATTAATTTGATTGTTCATAAGTATCTGGCTCAACGTTATTTTTAATTGCATTAACAGCAAATATTATTGAGTTGAAATTATCAGTACTAGATTTAAACAGTTTTAAATCAGTTTCAAACTTGTCATTTATTGTATCTAAAATCTTTTGTCTGTCAGATTTTGAAACTGTATAAGGAATCGGACCTGATGGATTTTTAGAGGTTGCTGGTTGCCAAAGTAAAGATGTTACTTGGGGAGCTGATTGAGCAATAAGCATAAAACCCTCTTTGTTATCTGATAAATATTTCGCCACCTGATACTTTAAATCAGAATACGAACTAGGGTCATTTTCATCTATCTTTCTAAAATATTGAATTAAGTTATCAGTAGAGTCTTGAACCATCTTTGATCCAATTATCATTCCGCTCGCTGTTGTTGATATGTATTCATCTGCATTTTGTAAATATGGCCGAATAAAGACATCTCCTTGTTGCATACGTTTTTTTGAATTCATTAGTTGAATCAACCATGCCGTAATATCCTCGCTAGTACTAGTGTCAGATATTGCAAAATTATAGTTATCGAGAGCATCTAGTACACCCAAGATAACTGACACAGTATCAGTATCTTTTACAGAAGTCATACTTGCTTTATTGGGTGATATCAAAGAAGTTGTAGGTTTAGCACTTTGGTTGTCCACTGGAACATTAAAACTCAATCTGTATTTATATGTATAAAATCCTAAAAGACACACAACGACTAAAACAATAATTACATTCTTCTTCATATCATTATTTTTTAATTAATTTATAAACTCCATATCCCCCACCCCCTGCCAAAGCTAAAGAGGCAAGTGGATGATCAGAAATAAAGTTTGATTCGTCTTTTACTGGAGTTACAACGCTTGCAGTCTGAGAAGTTATTTTTGCGCCGTGACAATGCCGTACATTCCAACTTACTCCCCATTTATCACAATTTGTTCGACAATAATGGCATCCATCCGAGGCAGTTTGACCAGGATGAGCAAAAGAATAGCTTGGGGAAAACAAGATTATTGAGATTAAAACAAAAAGGGGCAATGATATAGCCCAAATATTCATATAAGTGGATTATATTACTTTTCAACTAAATTATGTTCTCTTGCCTCAAGTCATCAATAATTCCCTTTTCATCACAACCTAAAATCCCCGAATATATTTTAATGTTTTTCGCTTTTGCTATTTTTTGGACGTCTCTATGAATACTTCTTGAAGTTGTGAACATCAATCCATAGTTGCACCCTATGTCCGACATTTTCCCGTACATTTTGAACATGTCGTCTATTCCAATACCCTTATTTTTACACTCAACAACGACTCTATTATTTAAACCAATATTTTCACCTAACACATCTATTTCATGTTTGACTCCAGACATACCCAAAACTAAAGCACCACACTCAGTGTCATAACCAGCTTTAGCTAACAACGTCTCAACTCCATATTCCAACCACTCATTTTGTTGAAAAAAGAACTTAACATTTTCATCAACAATTTCTATATTTACCTTACTTGTATCTCTAGAAGAGTTGACAATATTCCCGCAGATACATTTTGATGTTCGAAATGCACCCCTACTAACAATCTGACCACATTTTACACAACAATGTATCGTGTCTTTATTGAGTATGCTTGATAAATCGACGCCTGTCGCAAGTCTGTAATCTTCAATCGAATCAACAATTGAAACACATTGTTTATCAATTTCTGTATATACACCGCTTTTCATTTTCTGCATTAATTCAGTAAGAATGTTTCCAATAATTTCATCAACTACTTTTGAGTTTCTCAAGTCTATTTCTGGATGTAATTTTATATATGTCTTTAGTTCAGATTTAATATCGTCAGCAACAGGATTTTGAGATTTAGCCTTGATAATCAAATTCTCAACTTCCGTAGAAGTAGAAATAACTGTCGAAAGTAACTTGTTTAGTTCAATAGTTAGAAGCTTCCCTGACATCAAAAGAACCTTTATTCCGACAACAGATTCAATTGACGTTCTACTCCGTGTTTTTTCTCCAAACAAGTCAGGCCACTGTTTAAGACCAATCTTATTTAGAGTTATCTTCCCCATTTTTGGTCTTAATTGGTAACACTTCAACAGAACAAATTGGACACGGCCTCGCTCTATCTATATCTAAAATGTCGATATAGTACGTACTGTGACATTTAGGACATTCTACAAGAACATCATTTTTATTAGTAATATTATTCTTTGTTTTCATGGTAGTTATTGTCAACTAATAGTTTGTTTATATCAATCAGATAGTATCTTCTGTCCCCCCTCACCCCAAACCTAACAGCTTTTAAAATACCTTTTTTATCCCAAGCCCTCAAAGTATTTGGGTGAACTTTCAAAATTTCACACGTTTCTTTTAATGTGAGTAGTTCGGGATTTTTTGATTTCTTTGGCATTGTTACTTAACTTAACTTTTGATAACATAGCTTACTACAATTAGTAGCAAATGAAAATGAACTATTCGGTTGGTGAAGACTCAACTTTGTATATTGCAAAAAAAATTCTAGTCGAAGACTGGAGAGATAATTTGTCGTTCCCTGCACATAAACTTACATACATAGACATGGATTTAAAAGATCTATTACACCTCATTTGGGACTTATTTATAATTAAAGGGTTCGATTTTGGCATAAACACAACGCCCGATAACTTATTAATTGAAGCTGATGACAATTTTTGGTTTAAATATTGTATTGACTGGAAGTTAGTTGACGACTACATAGAACACGAAGCAGAAGACAAAATTTATTTGGACTTTGATTTGTCAGAAAATAACGAACTCGAAAAATATGTTAAAGATCAAATGACCATGTTTGCAACAAACAAAGCCCTAATTAGTACATCTAAAGTTATCGACGAAAGTAAGCCAGAATATTTAAAAATTTCATCATTTAGAAGACATGATTCAAACAATTATTACTCTTACGAAAAACAAAAACGAATAATAATAGAATGGATCACTAAAATCACCAACATATATGAAAACGAATATGTTGTCTTAAATTTTGAAGAAATTAACGATAACGGAGTAGACATACTTAGATCAATCATCTGCCTAGAATATGATGGGCTAATAAAAATTGTAGAACTAGACAACAGAAAAGAAAATTGGAATGACAAATCCAATGTATATGCAAAGATATTATTAACTATGCCTGAAGAATTTGGACTTACAAACAAACAACAAACACCAGAAGTACTACCTGATGACTGTTTATGGAAAGGCAGTTTGTTTATTTGCGGTAACAAAACAGTAGATTTCAACAATTCCAAAATACTAAAATACTTTAAACTATTTACAGAAAACATCGGGAAACCAATTCTTAATGAATCATATTTTAAAGAATTTGGTTATTCAAGACCAATTGAACTTTCTCGTGGTGTCAAAAAGGATCTAACTAGAAAACTTAAACAAGAAAAACTGTTGAGTTGTCCCGAAAACATAAAAGGCAGAATTTCAATTATTCCAATTTCCAAATCAAAAAATAGTTCAATAAAAAAAGCTGGCTACATCTGTACCATAAATAAAAACTAAGCCCCTACTTAACCAGCTTTAATTCCCTACACAGGCTACCATTGCCCTACTTTGATGTAGTCAAGGACAATATCCTTGCGTTACAAATTAAGTAAAAAATGGAAATAAATGAATATTTTACAACCCCTGACCTAAACTTGGCCACGGTCGTTTCCCTCTCCTACCCCCTCGATTCAATCGAACGACTCTCAGATAAAAAGCGAGCCTTCGTATTCAAACGAGACAGTGGGCTGGATCAATTATTAGAGGCATTTTGGCGACGAGAAACGAGGGTCGAACCTCTTCAATTCTCCGAGCAAAGGAAAATGCTCTTGAGCCGTCTAGATAACGAGGAGGGCTGTGGTTTCTAAAGAACTTATCACCGAGCTTGGGGTTATTTTGGACCAAGAATTTAACCTCAAACTCGAACCACAAAGACTAGAACAACTAGCCAACTTTTTAGTGTCTTACTTTCAAATATTATTAAAAGTTAATAAACAACAGTGAAAAAATTAAAATCAAATTCAAAATATTCAATCATTAAAAGTCACCGCGAACTAGAAGAAGCCATCAAAGCAAAATGTTTTGATTGTATGGGTGGCCAAAAGAAAACAGACTGCCAAATATGTGATTGTTCACTTTATCGATTTAGACCATGGGCAAAGAACCCAAAATCATAGATTTTCCAAGGTTTCTAAACCTAGATAATCAATACAAAATTTAAACAACAAACATATGAACATCGACATCAAAGATATAAAAGTAAAAATCAAACTACTTTCCTCAGATAAGATATTGGCTCAAGCCACGCTAATACTTTTTGATGTGTGGGAGGAACACTCTTGGAAAGTATTAAAATCAAATCAACCCCACAAAATATTTGGTGAGTATATCTGGATTCAAGCACCAAGCTATAAAAACGGAATGATTTGGAAAGAAATAATTTTCATTAACGATGAACCGCTTTACCGTGAAGTAGAAAGATTAATTTTTGAGGCATACCAAAGAACTAAAAATAAAGATGAGGCTTTAAGTGGAATAAATGAAAAATTGACCGACGATGATTACAAGAAAATTGATGAAATTCAAATATGATAGTTACTTTATACAAATCACTATATAGTTACCCTTTATATAGTAACTATAATGTGTCCAACAAAGTAAGTGTTTATATAAGTTACTTAGTAAGTGCCTCTATCCTTAATTATTTCGGTTATACAAAATAAACATGGGTAGATATAGTTATTCAGGTCGACCCGTTTCAGAAGATTTACATAAGGTTGACATCTATTGGCTAAAAAAACGTGGCATTTTAACTGGTTATCAATATCAATCATTGTCTTGGAGCTCAAGAGGTGAAAAAACAGGAAGCATTGATATTGTTACAAATATCGACGATTCAGATTGTTATGCAAAACTAAGTTACACAATTACGAGGCGTTCAACTGGCAAAAAAGACGAATTTCAATATAAAGTACCAATAGTTACTACAAGCTGTTACTTTGGGGGTGTTAGATACTGGTTTAAATGCCCTGCGGTAGGTTGTGGTCGTCGAGTAGCCAAACTATACCAAGGTCAAGATATATTCGCCTGTAGGCACTGTTATAACGTTTCATATCAATCAAGAAATGAAACCAAAACTTATAGAACTTATCCATTTAATGAATTATTACTAAGATGCAAAGTAGACGAAATTGAAAAAACAATGAGAAAAAAAGTATATAAAGGAAAGTTAACTAAAAAAAGTATGCGAATCCGTCGAATAGAAAGAAAAATGCTGTCACCCTATGTCGATGACTCAATTTTAGATAATTTAATTTATAAAGTTTAGCTTCACTAACTTAACATTACTTGACAATTATGATTATTAAATTAAAATAAGTAAATGAACATGAAAGCCGTATTATTTTGCCGAGTCAGCAGTAAGGATCAAGAAGAATCGGGATACTCGCTCCCCTCCCAAGAAAAATTGTTAACTGATTACTGTATCTCCAAAGGATTTGAAATTGGCAAGGTATTTTCACTCTCGGAATCAGCTGGCGGAAACAAACAAAGGAAACTGTTTTTAGAAATGCTTGAATATTTACAGAAAAACAAACTCAAAAATTTGATCGTCGAGAAAACTGATCGTTTAACCAGAAATATGCGTGATGCTGTTGCTATCAACAGCTGGATTGAAAATGACGACGAGAAACAGGTTCATTTCGTCAAAGAAAATTTTATTCTTCATCGAAATTCAAAATCTAACGATAAATTTATTTGGGGTATCAAGGTAACTACTGCCCAATATTATTTAGATAACCTAAGTGAAGAAGTTAAGAAAGGTCAAAAAGAAAAAATTCGTCAAGGTTGGCTACCTACCAAAGCTCCACGTGGTTACAAAACAATCGGAGATAAGGGACATAAAATTCATGTATTCGATGAAAAGACATCCCCACTCATTAAAAGAATGTTTGGAGAATACTCCACAGGTAAAACCTCACTTAATCGACTTTGTAACGACGTATATGACTGGGGTTTAAGAAGCCTTAGTGGTGGCAAGATCCAAAAAAGTCGCCTTCATAGGTTACTAAAAGATCCATTTTATATTGGAATTAATGTGTGGAACGATCAACAAACAAAAGGTAATCAAGAACCATTAATCGATGTCGAAACATTTGAAAAAGTTCAAAGATGCTTAAAATCAAAAGGTGCTCCCAAATATTCCAAACATGAATATTTATTTAGAGGACTTTTTAAATGTGCAGAATGTAGTAGATCAATAACTTGGGAAGAACATAAATGTATCGTATATGGTCACTGCAATCATTATGCCAATTGCTCAAGCAGGAAATGGTCACAAGAAACACTTATTGAAGATGCCATTACCGACGAACTAGCATTGTTCAAAATAACCAACCCACGATTAATGGAATGGCTGAGTCGAGCTCTAAAAGAATCAAACAAAAATGAAAGTGAATTTTATATCGACAGCATTAAACAGTTGGAACGACAAAGGGAGATTCTCAAAAAAAGACTCGACACAATGTACATTGACAAGATAGATGGCAAGATAACCGAAGAATTTTATAATCAAAAGTTTAAGGAATTTTCCGCTGAATTAGTTGGTATTGATAAAAACATTTCCAATCACACCACCGCCACTAACTCCAATCAAGACCGACGAGCAAAACTATATGATATTGCTCAAGGTGGTAAAGAAAGTTATATCGCTTGCGACCCAAATGGTCGACGAGATTTAATCAGAAAAGTATTTTTGAATCTTAAATTAGATCACGAAAAAGTAACTTACGATTTACAAGAAGATTATGCAATGCTCAAAGGTCTAGCTCAACAAACCAATAGTTCGAATTTAGGAAAACTGATCGATAAAGGAGATGAAATATTCGAACAGTACGATTTAACGGTAGCTTCCAAATATTATGCCACTTCACAGCCTCAGTGTTCCATTGTGCTCCCCCGTGTGGATTCGGACCACAAACCATCCGCTTAACAGGCGGGCGCTCTACCATTGAGCTACAGGGGAATAATTTCAATTATCAATTACGAATTTCAAATTACGAATTGAAAACTTAATATGTAAAAGTGCGAGAACAAATGTGATTATAAGGCAAATTATAGTTAAAAACCACAGTTTGCAAGGTAAAGCTTTTTATCCCTGTCCATAAACGTCAATATCTACTGTTCTTGTTGAATGATGTGTTGGCATTTGTGAAACATGAGGTGGCTGTCTAGTTACTTCATAACCTAAATCCCTCCAAGCTTCCGCACAATGTTGACACCCTTCACGGACAATTGGCGTCTGATTATCTTCACTAATTAAATAGGTACTAATTTCAATATCTAATCCACTATGTATTTCACAAATATCACCCACCACCTATTTTACCACTAAATTAAAATCTAGAATTATCTCACATAATCGAAACCAATCTAGCCCCTCTTTTTTCAAAAACCGAGTAACAATTTGGACATATATCTCTAACCGGAAAACCAGTAATTCTTGCCTTAATTTCCTGTAATTCAATCCGAAATTTATACACATCAGCGGTTTCAAGTCCACACTCCTGACAAAAACTCACCCTTTGGCTATCATCAAATCCAAAATTATCTTCTACCTCAGCTTTTTTTCTTGCCTCAACTTTTTTTTCGTGGTTCTTACCCTGTTTAATTTCTACAAATAATTCTATAGTTTCACCTATTCTTTTTATAACTATACCCCATAGTAACCCACCACACCCTAAAATACACAGAGATAATTATTAGAATATCAATAAAATAAATTATTTCTTTCTAATACACGAATTTACATTCATTTTACGAGGAGTAGGAGCTGCAACTTCAGTTGGTTTTAATTGCTGAGAACCTAAACCAGGACCTTCTACAGAAAAACGATATTCTCCAGTTAAAACACAAGTCTGAGCAAAAGGACGAGAACCTATCAAACATGAATTTTCACCTGGTTTTCCTTTATTCTCACAACCATTACAAACATTTGTCATATTATTTTAATTTAATAAATATTATTCTTATCCTTGCGGACAATTGACGTTAATATAGCACACATTTATTAATATTCAAGTAGATACAATACGCAATTGATACATATTGATAGTAAATTTAAACAAATTATCTTTAATTTACCCCTTGACAGTAATATAGGATAGTCCTATATTTATATTAGATAAGCATTATTTATTTAAACAAAAATGTCAAAAACTATAGGACAAGAAGCAAAATTTAAATCTAATTTTGATTACTTCTATACCCTACCCATTGACCTTCAAGCAGTAATCTGCACCAAAGTTACTAAAAAATTATTAGTTTAATTAACCTATAAAACATATGACAGAAAGATATTTCCAAGTAAATTTAAACGGCAGAACAGAATCACTTAAAGATCCAAAAGTATCTCAAGAGTATTTCAAAATAACTCAATATAAACTACCTAAAACAAGGGTATAAATATAATATTGACAATCTTATAATATACATATACAATACGCACTATGTCACTAACAGCACTAACTGAAAGATTTAAACAATTACCTCCACCAAAAAAAGGCCGAACTTTTAGCGTAGTTGGGGATGGTAGTCATGTAGTCGACCCTAGTTCAACAAGTGCACAAATTGTCGCATACAATGAACAAAATGATCAATATTCACAAACAGCACCTACATTAGCGGAAGAGTCTATGGGTAGCGCTGCAGGCATCACTGCAAATGTTATGCAAAGAGTAGTTGGTAAAGGTGGAGTGAAATTATTACACACAAGCGGTAATAATGAAGTTAGATTCACTGAAGAACAAGCTGAATATAAACTAAATCAGGATAGAAAACAACGATAATCACGGTTTTTTCCAGGCTGCCCATTTGCAATCAGGATACTTGCTACATCCAAAAAACTTTTTACCTTTTGATGTCTTTTTTACCACTCCCGGGTTACCGCATAAAGGACAATTAAAACCAGCTAATTCCTTGTACGTTCGGGTAAATTTACAATCCGGAAACCGATCACACGACACAAATTTCCCAAACTTCCCTTCTCGAATCACCAACTCCCCCACTTTACACTCGGGACATTTTTCCCCGGTCGACTCAGTAGCAACTTTGACCCTTTCTGCCGTTTTTTCCACATTTTTCACTTCTTTTTCAAATTTATCCCAAAAATCATGCATCATTTTTTTCCAATCTAATTTTCCTAACGCCACTTTATCCAAACTCTCTTCCATTTCCGCTGTAAAAGGCAACGACAAAATATCGTTAAAGTTTTTTGATAAAAATTCGTTAGTGGCTTTACCTAAGGCCGTAGGAAGCAATTTTCCTTCATCCCGAGTCACATATTGCCTAACTATAATAGTACTGATAATTGGCGCGTATGTTGAGGGCCGGCCAATCCCTTGTCTTTCCAAGCTAGCGACAAGCGAGGCATCAGTATAACGAGGTGGCGGATTGGTGGACACTTCTTCATATTTAACCTGTTTTGCTTTTAATTTATCACCTACTTTTAATTCTGGTAATAATTGATCTTCATGTTTGTCGCCCGATATTTTTAAAAATCCATCAAAATTAACTTTTACTCCAATCGATTTAAATTCACCCGTTCCATTTTTTAAAATTACTGTCGTATTACTTAATTTTGCCGCTTTGGCTTGAGTCGCCACTGCTCGGCGCCAAATCATTTCATATAATTTATTTTCTTTGGCATCACCTTCGACCGTCAACAAATTTACTTTAGTAGGACGAATGGCTTCGTGAGCCTCTTGGGCATTTTTGGAATTATTTTTATACACCCGAGGAGCATCGGCCACATAATTTTGCCCATATTTTTCGCCAATATATTTTCTAAATTCTTCGATTGCCTTGGCCGAAAGATTGACGCTATCAGTTCGGTGATAAGTAATCAAACCTTGTTCGTATAGTCGTTGGGCCAAACTCATAGTTTGTTTTCCCGACCAGCCAAAACGACGCGCCGCCATTTGTTGTAACTTTGAGGTAGTAAAGGCTGGCAATGGTGTTTTACCAATTTCTCGCGATTCTACCGCGGTCACATCAAATTCTCTTTGTAATTGAGATACAAATTCTTTTGCCTGGTTTTCCAATGAAAATAATGACTTTGAAAAAGAATATTCGCCATCAAATAATTTAACTTTAGAAGAAATAATAAATTGCTTGCCCTCAACTTTAAAAAGGTCAGCCACAAAACCAAAATCAGCCATTACTTTAAAATAATTTTCTTTGACAAACTTTTCTATCTCAGTTTCACGTTCCACAATTAAACGAACTGCCACCGACTGTACCCGACCAGCTGATAATCCGCGTCGAACTTTTCGCCATAAAATAGGAGATAACGAATAACCCACCAACCGATCCAACACCCGTCTCCCCTGCTGGGCATTGACCAAATTTATATCAATTTCACCCGCTTTTTCAATTGCTTCCTCAATCGCCTCTTTGGTAATTTCATGAAACGAAATCCTTTTTATTTCTTTTTGTTTTAAGTTTTGAGTTTTGAGTTTTGAGTTTTGTCCATTTGTTAATAGCCATTTTACATGCCACGAAATAGCTTCTCCTTCTCGATCAGGATCTGAAGCTAAATAAATTTTATCAGCTTTGGCGGAAAGTGAGGTTAATTGTGCCACAATATCCTTTTTTTTAGGATCAATTACATAATCAATTTCAAAATCATTTTTGGGATCAACTCCCATTTTACTTTTTGGCAAATCCCGAAAATGACCAACGGTGGCCACCACTTCAAAACTATCTTTTAAATACTTACCAATTGTGCGGGCCTTAGTTGGTGACTCGACCACCATTAATGCTTTTTTCATATTAGCCATTGTCGACCATAATAACACATCATGTCAAGCTTCTATCTTTTTATAGTGTATTAGTTTTTATTTTTTCCATCATCCAGCAACGAACCATAGTTGATAAACTAAGACCCATATCATCGGCCATATTTTGTAATTTTCGTTTAATTGGTTTTTGTATTCTTACTATTACAATATCTTCTTTTGGAATTTTTAAATTAAATTTAACTTTTACAGGTTTCATTTCATCTAAAAATTCAGTAACATCATGAGTATCCCAAAAATTAGCTTCTTCTTCATAATTTTTAAAATCAGGTATCTTACTTTTTGTTATTTTTTTCATTTATTATTCTCCTTTCTACCCTACTCGTATCACGAGCGGTAACTAAATAATAATTATCTTTACCTTTTTTATCTAAAATAAAAGTAATTAAACGTTTATTTTTTGTTTTACCAATCACAACTAATCTTCCAAGGTTACCTTCTAATATTGACTTAACCTTTTGACTGGCTTCAACAATTTCTAACTGAGTTACATTATGTTTTTGAATATGATTTAGGTTAAATTCATCCCAAATCAACTCATTTATAACAATCATGAATTCAGTATACAAAATATATTGTATTACAATGTAATACAAAAGTCAATCACCGGTATCGCCCCTTGAGATATTAGCCAATTACAGGCATAAGAGTTGGGGTCATTTATTCGCCCCGGCACACAATATACTAATTTATTTTTTTCTACAAAATTAGAAGCTAAAAGCAAAGTTCCACTATTTTTTCCTCCCTCAATTATTACCAAAATATCAGCATAATTTGCCACATCATTATTTATTTTCTCAAAATCCTCCCCACTAAATACTTTACATTTATATTTCATAATCTCTTTGTTACAACCAAATACATTTATAGTTACAATTTCAGCTTTATTATTTAAATTATTCATCAACATTTCAATTATTTCTTTTCCATACCGACTCATGTTTCTTGACCCCACTATTGCTATTTTTCTCACAATGTAATAATATCAGCCAAATGGCAAGAACTGTAACAATCGAGCGTAAATGTATAAATTGTGGTCAACCACTCACAAGAGAAAAATTAAAATTATCTCGACCATTTTTTGCTTTTCTTTCACTAGACAGTTACGAATATAATATTACCGTAGCCAGTATACAAGATTTAGAAACACGAAAAAAACCATGTATACCTGGTTTTAGACACACTTTTGACAGACAAGACTATTTAAGCATCGATTTTTAAATAGTGATATAATCCGCTTAATATGGAAAATATAACGCCACCCGGCTTAATAGTTTGTAGGTTGTGTGGACGGGATCTTGCTTCAAATAATGTAAAAGTTGTTGGTTATACCCCAATATTCAATAACTTTCCAGAATATGGAAATACAACAATTGTTGTAGCTGATGGTACCCAAACAATACTCCCCGAAACTCGATGTACCAGTCCAAAAAGTATAAATGGTCAACACGAACCTTCAAATATAACATTTTAATTTCTATTTAACGATGAAACAACAAGAAACAAACAATCAAATGTATCTACCTTGTGCAAACTGTGAAAAAACGATATTAACAATTGAAATAATCGTTAAGGATGGTGTAGGCATTAAATATGGTGAAACTAAACCTACTCAAGCAGGTAAAACAGCATGTGATAGTCCAAACGCTATAAATGGAAGACATGTTTTAAGTCCTATCATATAAAAATATTATTGCCCAACTGTTGGCACTTTCGTTGTATATCGTGGCACTAACGTATTTGGTTCATCAAAATATTGTTTTAAAAAATCTCCCACAATTGGTGCGGCCACGTCTGACCCTTCACCCCCTCGTTCAACTAACACCGTAATTACAATTTGCGGATTATTGGCCGGGGCAAAGGCCGTTAACCATGCATGTGAATCCTTGGTCCCATCACCCACTTCTGCCGTCCCAGTTTTGCACGCCAACTCGGTTTTAAAGTTAAACAGAGGCCAGGCCGTCCCGCCCGAATGACAAGCCGCTATCATTCCTGCCTTAATTATCCTAATCGTTTCTGCCGTAATTCCGATATTTTTACAATCAATTGCACTATTTTTTAGTACGCTAAATTTACACTTCTTCCCCTCATTGGCAATAATCGCCGTTTCGCCATTTATTTGTAATGGCGACACCGACACATCCCCTTGTCCAATCGCCATATGATAAGTATTTCCCAAAAACCATTTTTCATTCATCGTTTTTTCTTTCCATTGAGCATCGGGTATCAGTCCTGCCACTTCCGCAGGCAGTTCTACTTCTGTTTTTATTCCCAAACCAAATTTATTGGCCCAAGCTTTTAATTTTTCTGACCCTAAATTTTCCCCTAATCTATAAAAAAATACATCATTTGATCGTTTTATAGCATGAACAATATTTATGAAACCTTCAGCCTGTCCACTTTTTATCCACAACCAATTGTTAAAACTATAATCACCTACTTTTATTACTCCCGTATCTTCATAAGTACTATTTTCCGTAATTACCCCTTCTTCTAGTCCTGCTGCCGCTACCGAAATTTTAAAAACACTTCCCGGATGATATCGAGCTCCAATGGCTCGATTTAACATTGGCAATCCCATGGTGTCATTTAAATATTCCTTAATTTTAATATTATCAATTTCATTGCTAAAAACATTTGGATCAAAACTGGGGCTACTGGCCAATACCAAAATTTTGCCCGTGCCCACTTCCGACACAATTGCCGCCGCTTTTTTATCCTTAATTAACTCATACATTTTTTGTTGCCAAAAAGCATCAATACTCAAATAAACATCATTACCATTAACCGGATCATAAATTCCCAACTGTCGACTTTCATTACCCTTGGCGTCTGTCTCTGTTAATTTTTTGCCATCAATACCTGTTAATTCACAATTCATCACTTCCTCTACCCCACCCCGACCAATCAATGATTGATTGTTTATTTTTTTACCACACTTACCCAAATTCATTTCTTCCTCATTGGCCTTGCCCACATAACCTGTCACTACTCCCAATGATTCACCATAAATATAATTTCTTTTCATTGTGCCATCATCACCCATCAAACTTTCAGCTATTAACCGCCCTTTAACATCAAATATTTTGCCTCTTTTGGCCACAATCAATGATTCACTTATTTTATTATCTCGAGCCATTTTTTTGTAATATCCACTTTTAACTACATTCAATTCCATAATTGCCATCAATAACAACAAAAAAGATACCGACATTCCGATTCTAATTATCCAATAAGTTCTCATTTACTCACCACTTTTATCAAATTTAATAATTTTGGATTGTCCAGCAATTTTCCACAGCCATTGATGATAGCTTTATCAGGTTCTTTGGCAATAATTACATTAATTTTACTTTCTTCTTCAATCATTTTGTTAAATTTCCAAATTGACATCCGCCTCCAATCATTAATATTCCTCGTTTCAAAACTTCATCCGACATTTCTGTGGGCATTTCATCCAAAACTCCTTTTATCAATCTTACAATTTTGCTACACAGTAACGATCCTGATTCAATTATTTCATCTTTAGAAATTCGTAAACTTTTTGGCAATGAAGTTTCCAAATTTCGTCCCCGCACTACTCCCTCACCTTCAATTTTTACTTTTTCCGCACTATTTTTGCCAATCAAAAATCCATATCTCATTTTTAAATAAGTTACCAAGGCTTCATCAAAATCATCACCTCCAATATCAATACTACGCGATACTACCAATCCTGCCAAAGAAATTAAACTAACTTCCGTTTTTCCATAACCAACATCAACCACCATTATTGCCCCTCCCAAACTTATGTCAAAACCCGCTCCATATGCCCCCGCCACTGCCGACAACACTACCGACACATCTCGTATACCCGTTTGATTAAACACTGATATATACGCTCGTCTTTGTACTTCCGAAATTGAGCTTCCCACAGCCAAGACAATTTTTGGTTTAAAAATTTTGGGGTATTTATCTGGAGTTTGTCCTATTTTATCCAAAAAATATGTCGTTAATTCCTCCAAAGCTAACAAATCCGATACCGCTCCCCTCACTATTGGCAAAACCACTTCAATCCGGCCTGGTTCACGATTAATAATTTCCCGCGCCATTTGCCCAAAAATCAAAAATTTAATTCGTCCCTTAATTTTTTTTATCAATCTGACTACCGCCGTTGGTTCTTCCAATATAATTCCTTTATCTTTGATATAAAAACGACTATTTCGGCTACCCAGGTCAACCCCGATTTGCCAATAGAACCTAGACAAAAAGTCTCTTAATTTCTTCACACTCAAGTATAATACAAATATGAACAAGCTTATCAAGTCACTATTTTTAATTCTTTTTTTTACCACTCCCTTTGTTTTTTCTCCCTACAATTTCGAATCTTTTGAAATCCCCAAAATGTATTTTGTTTATTTACTGACCGTTTTAATTGTATTTGTCCACTCCCTAAATTATTTTAAAAAACAAACCACTCTTTTTGTTTCCCATCCTCTTAACTTCCCTTTGTTAATCTTTTTATCAACCCAAATTATGGCCACCATTTTTTCCATCGACAAACATACTTCATTTTTTGGCTATTATTCTCGACTCAACGGCGGATTACTTTCATTAATTTCATTTTCTCTTCTCTTTTTTGTATTACAAAATTATTTAAATCCCAAATTTATCCAAAAAATTATCTCTTTTACTTTAATTTCTGGGACTATCATTGCTTTTTACGGTATTTTACAACATTTTGGTATTGACAAAAGTTACTGGCCCAACGACGATGTTATGGCCCGAGTATTTTCTAGTTTAGGTCAACCAAATTGGCTAGCCGCTTATTTATGTATCTTAATTCCATTATCATTTAAATTACCCAAAAAATATCTTTATCCTACATTATTTATTTTATTAATCTGCTTACTTTTCACCAAATCAAAATCCGGACTAATTGCCGCTGCAATTTCATTGGCTATCTATGCATTTTTAAAATATAAATTATCAAAAAAATTAATATTTTTTATTTCCTGTTTTATGTTACTATTTATAGTTTTTTATTTTAATAAAACTCGTAACTCCCAACTCGTAACTCCAAACTTAAACATCACTTCTAGCGCGGATATCCGTAAAATTGTTTGGAGTGGAGCAATAAATGTCGCCAAAAAATATCTCTTTTTTGGTACCGGTCCCGAGACCTTTGCTTTTTCTTATTATTGGGTCCGACCTGCCTCCCACAACCTCACTTCCGAGTGGGAATTTTTGTACAACAAAGTTCACAATGAATATTTAAATTATTTAGCCAACACTGGTTTCATTGGTTTGGGCTGTTACCTCTTTTTTATAGTTTCTTCAATTATTTTTATTTACAAAAATCGTCAATTTGAAATTTTGGCTTCTTTTATTTCTATTCTTATTACTTCGTTTGCTGGTTTCAATGTTGTTGTTACCTCCCTATTTTTATTTTTACTTCCCCTATTATCAACCCCTACATTTTCCACCTCAAATCACAAATTCCGTTGGCCGGTATTAATCATCAGTTTAATTTTATGTCTTATCTCTTTTCAAAAAATAATTAATTTTTATTCCGCCGATTTAGCTTTTGCCGCTGCCGATCGCCTTGACTCTCAAAATATATATCCTCAAGCCTATAACGAAATTATTAAAGCCTATCAACTTCGAGGGAACGAACCAATAATTTTGAGTAAAGCCAGTTATATTTTTGCCAAAATGGCACTAGCTTCGTCCAAACCTGAGTTAGTCGAAACTTCGCTAAATTTTTCCAGTCTGGCTTTAAATATTTCTCCTTATGATGTTAATTTATGGAAAGAACGAACTCAGACCTTAGTTTATTTAACTTACATTGATTCAAAATATTATAGCGAAGCGATCAAAGCTTTAAATAGTACCGCCATTCTAGCTCCCACTGATGCCAAAACTTTTTATCTTTTGGCCAAATTTTACGATGCTAACAATGACAAAATAAATACCGAAAAAAATTATTTGAAAGCTATCGAATTAAAAGCTAATTATGATTATGCCTACTTTGACTTGGCCAAATTTTATTTTGATCAAAAAAAATATGATTTAGCCAAAAAATATTTTGAGTTAAATTTAAAATACGCCCCCACCAATCCCAATGTTAAACAATATCTCGATCAAATAAAATAATTATCTATATTCAATTTAATCTTTTTCTTGCCTTCAAACTTGTAAAACTTACCCCCATCACGCTTGATATGGTCAATAAACAAAATTCCATCCAAATGATCTAGTTCGTGTTGAAACACAATCGCTTCAAAACCATTCATGGTTTTCTTTTTGGAAATTAATTTATCCCCTTCAATTTCTTGCCATACAGCCTCAATTTTTAAATATCTTTTGACGGTACCGTACAAATTGGGAAACGACAAACACCCCTCCAAAAAATCTTCGTCCTTTTCCCCTTCGCCCACCATCACCGGATATACTTTTTGCCCATATACACCCACAATTACAGGGTTAATTAACACTTCTACTGTTTTATTATTTTTTAATCCAAAAAATCGTTTTTCAATCGAGAGCTGAGTTGAAGCCAAACCTGCTCCATTTTCACTATTCTCCAATACCTCTTTTAAATCATTTACCTCATCCAAAACTTCACTGGCTGATTTTACTTCAGGCACCTTTTTTAGCAAGACTGGATTGGGGTACATTACAATTGAACGCATACTATATTATAATCGATTTATGATTTCATTGGTATTCTTTGGCTCTTTCCAAAATTATTCTACTCAAACATTGCAAAAACTTCTCAATTCCAAGCTATTTACTATTACAGCCGTTGTCACCACTCCTCCTAAACCCGGCAATCATGGGGTAATTACTAAAACTGACACCCATCTTTTTTGTGAGGCAAACAATATCCCCGTTTACCCCCTCGACAATCTTGACACTATTCCTGATTCAATTTCTAAACCCGATTTTATTTTTGTGGCTGGTTACGGCAAATTAATTCCCGATATTTGGCTAAATTTTCCCAAATATATGGCTATTAATGCCCACCCCTCGCTGTTACCAAACTATGCCGGTCGTTTTCCAGTTCAATGGGTTATTTTAAAAGACGAAACCTACACTGGCGTCACCTTAATCAAAATGACACCTCAATTTGATAAAGGTGATATTTTAGCTCAATCAAAAATTAAAATATTGGATACCGATACCAGCTCCACTCTTTATCAAAGATTATACGATTTGACTGCCGATATGTTTATTGATACTGCCCCCCAAATTATTGCCCACAAAATTAAACCTATTCCCCAAACCGGCACAGGTTTTTATGCCCGCCAATTAACCAAAGACGATGGTTATGTCACTGATTTTAACAATCTAAATAAATTAACCCGGGCTTTAAACCCTTGGCCCGGAGTGTGGACCCACGTCATTGATAAAAACAATCGTAAGTTAATTTTAAAAATTATTTCTATTAAAAATAATATCCCCGAAGTTGTTCTAATCGAAGGTAAAACCCCCACCAAATGGCAAGAAATTAAGAATTATTATTCTTTTTGATCTCACCTTTCATCTTTTTGATACATTTGCTGCAAAAAGATCCGCTAATTTCCGATTCACCCGACTTTAAAGTTATTTTTTGAATATTGGCCATAAAAGTTCGTGGAGTTCGATTTTGAGCATGGGAACGGTTGCGACCAATAGCTGTTCCTTTACCACACAGATTACATTTTCTCATAGGCTATACTATATCATATGACGCTTATTTTTTCCTTCATCGGATTGCTAGTTGCCATCACCATCCACGAATTTTCCCACGCCTGGACTGCTGATCGTTTGGGTGACCCTACTCCTCGCGCCATGGGTCGACTGACCCTCAACCCTTTGGCTCACCTCGATCCACTCGGCACATTAATGCTTTTTATTGCTCATTTTGGTTGGGGAAAACCAGTCCCTATCGATCCTTACAATTTTAAAAATCCTCGCCGTGACGAAATATTTGTCGCCTTGGCCGGCCCTGCCAGTAATTTAATTTTGGGTAGCCTAATTGGTATAATTTATTTAACCACAGGGTACACCAACGAAATTCTTTATACCTTAGCTATCGTCAATTTTTCATTATGTGTTTTTAATTTAATTCCCATTCCTCCTTTAGATGGTTCCAAAGTTTTTTTAAATTTAATGTCAGTTGAAAAAGCATACGACTGGGAAAAAGCTTTTGAACGTTACGGTTTTTTTATTGTCGCCGCCTGTTTGTTTTTACCCATCGGTGGATCAAATATAATCAATATTATTGTCTCTCCCATTGTTTCTTTCCTTAGTCATCTCTTTTTTTAAAAATTGCTAAAATAAATTAATGATATTTTTGTTATTAATTATATTTTTGATTTCTTCAAACACAGTTAACGCCATAAATACTCGTTATATTGACCCTATTTTTTCTCAAATCACCACCAACAACATTACTTATAGTCCCAATTTACAACTTGATTTATATCAACCTCAAAACGACACCTTAACTACCCGTCCGGCCATAATATGGATTCACGGTGGCGGATTTTTTTCCGGTGACAAAGAAGATATGAGTAGCATGGCTCAAGAATTTGCCAAAAAAGGATATGTCACTGCTTCAATAAATTATCGTTTAGTCAATCCCAATCAAATATCTTCTATTCCTGTTCCCAGCCAAATCAGTAGCACTCCCGCCATTATCAATGCTCAAACTGATGCCCAAGCCGCGGTTCGTTGGCTGCGAGCCAATGCGACTAATTTTAAAATTAATCCCGATAAAATTTTTGTCGCCGGCAGTTCAGCTGGAGCTATTACTGCCTTACTTGTGGCTTATAATCGCTCTCCCAGCGACGAATTGGCTAAAGTCGCCGGGGTAGTTTCTATGTCGGGCACCGCCGATCCTGTTATGGTTGATGCAGGTGAGCCGCCAGTAATTATGTTTAATGGTAATCAAGACACTTTAATTTTGCCAATTTATGCCCAAACTTTTCAAACTAAAATTGAATCAGTCGGTATACCCCACCAATTTTATTGGTATCCCGACGCTGGACACGGCAATATCCCCAGCGATGAATTAATCAATAAAACCACTCAATTTTTAGCAAATTTAGTTGATAACAATAAAACTGGCGACTACAACCATGACGGTCTGGTTAATTTAACCGATTTTGATTTTTGGAAAACAAAATATTTACAAAACCTAATGTCACTAACTGATTTTGATATCTGGAAAACTGCTTACCTACTACAATAATTAATTATTCGCCAACTCGTTTAAATTTTCTACCATCGTTTTTATTTCTTTATTAGTCATTCCATGAACCGCTGCCCCTTGCTCTAAACTTTCAATTCCAGACATCCCACAACCAATACAGTGGAATCCATAATCCTCAATCAATACATCGACCAAAGCTGGATATTGGTCCGCCAACTGGGCAATCAACATATCTTTGTTTATTAATTTTTTAGATTTTTTGAAATTAGTTTTCCCGCCGGAGGCTGGTGAATTTAATTTTTTAGATTTTTTCATATTTATTATAAAATTTATAAATTTTGAAGCTATGTTTTTTAAAAATATTTCAACGCGTCAGCATTGACTATTTTTAAAAAATGATAGCGAAAAATTCCTTAAATTTCACTTAATTTTATTTTTTTTAAATCACTTAAAAAATCTGATTCCAATTTTTGCCAAATATTTCGCATTTTACAACCTTTTTCCCGGCTACAAACCATTCCCTCACCCAAACATTTAACCATGCCTCTATTTTCTCCCAAAGCCGTCAATAAATCGTACAAAGTCTTATCTTTCCACCCTTTTACCAATACATAACCTCCCATTTTACCCTCTCTTCCTTCAATTATTTCGCCTTTACGCAAATCAATTGCCACTTGTCCCAAAAACCGATATGGCAAACCAAGTTCTTTTGATACTTCCATCAAAGACACCACTTTACCGTCCTTTTTTGTCAAAAAAGACATTAATTCAATTGCGTATTCAACTCTTTTTGATATGGTAATCATACTACTACTATAACAGTAGTATAACAGAAAGGTGTTATAATTAGTTATCCTGCTGAAAGCGATCTTTGAGAAGGTGTTTTTTCTAGCTAACCTTTCAAAATGGAAGACGCGTGTCGGTATCGGCTTTGCCTTTATCGGCCAGTCATCCACCACGTTATTTTAGCGTGGAGAAGCCACTATCGAAGTTAACTTCCGGCAGGATTTTTTATTTCCTTCCACAATATTTCCATCGATTTTTCATTATATTTTGCCTCAGCTTCAATAGTTTTAGCATATTTTTTATTATATTTTTCTGGATTTTTTAGATATTCAATCAAAAAATCTTCCGCTTCCCCCATTCCTTCTTTGACCCACCCCAATTTCTTTTTCAAAATTAATTCAATATTGCCATCTTCCTGACCTCCAATATGAGTTATGGCCACAAATGGTTTTCGTGCTGCCACCACATCAAACAAAAAATTTGGTCCCGCTTTACCAAAAACAATATCTGAAACTGCCAATACCTCGGCCATATTATCTATCCAACCTAAATTTATTATTTTTACTCCGTTATTAATCCTTAATTTTTCAAATATTTTTTTGTACTGTTGCACCATTTTAAATGCTAATTTATCGGTACCGGTATTAAAAATAATTGTACATTTTTGTTTTATCATCAATAAAACCGGCAAAAATTTTGTCATCGAGCTTGTTCCCAAGCTTCCTCCACCTACAAACACCACGCTTTCTCCTTCTTCAATTCCCAGTTTTTCCTTAACTCGTAACTGATAACTCGTAACTGACAACTCTTTATTGTACATTTCCGGTCGTACCCACCATCCAGTCGCCATAACTTTATCTTTATCTATTTTGTATCGCTTGGCTGCCTTGACTAAAACATCATCATAAACCAAGTGCATATCAGCTCCATCCATAAAGGATAATGAATTATTTGTCCACGGGTCGGCCACCACCGTCCATAATTTAAATTTTGCCCGAGTTTCTATTTTCCATTTAGCCAATGATTGCGAGTGAAAAAAATATGATGAAATTATTAAATCAGGTTTTACTTTATTGACTAGCTTTTTTAATTCTGACAAATTATCATCCATCATTTCCAAAAACGTTTCTTTTAATATGTCACTTTCCATTAATTTCA
The DNA here is from genome assembly GCA_023245435.1 of Candidatus Shapirobacteria bacterium. GTDB lineage: Bacteria > Patescibacteriota > Microgenomatia > UBA12405 > UBA12405 > UBA12158. Next base: position 23,416 of record JAHFKH010000007.1, read on the forward strand.
AAGATAATCTATTTGATAGTGGAAAAAAACGATATACAAAAGTATATATATCGTTCATAAAATCAATTGGTGCCTTAACTTCCGCATAAATGATTTCAACTTGAGCCTCTTTTTCTTTGGTTTTTAAAAATCCATAAATTGCCTTGGCAATTGATCGATGCCCCCAAGGCATATGATCGGTCAAAACCAGTATTCGTTTTCTTTTCATATCTATATTATAACTAAAATTGTTATAATAACTCACCATTTGCCTGAGTAGCTCAGTTGGTAGAGCAGCTGTTTTGTAAACAGCAGGTCGTGAGTCCAAATCTCACCTCAGGCTCAAAAATCAGGCTTTGTAATTCTGGCTACTAAATCATTCCATTCTTCTTTACTCAATTTTGTTGCATCATCGATATAATCAGGTATTTTTGGAGTTTCAGTTTTTTTATTTAATTTCGCAACCGTTTCCCTTAAATTTAAATAAGGTAGCTTAAGTTTTGATAAAAAACTTTCTGTATTCAGCTTAAGTTATTTTCCTATAATTTCTTCAAAACTTCCAGTCCCAAATATGCACATTTTTTACGACTGGGGGTTAGTTCAACCCCCATCATCTTTTCAATTTCATTCCCCGACATTTTTTTAACATCAACAAGTTTCATTCCAATTACTTTATCGAGCAATATATCGACTGCCGCCATGGAAATGGCACATCCCCCACCTTCAAACTTGGCATCAATTATTACTCCATCCTTTATTTTCACCGAAATTTTTAATTTATCCCCACACGACATATTTACTTCACCTACTTCTACCCCACCCACAATTTTTCCCAAATGATTGGGGTGTTGATAATGATCCAAAATTATTTCTTTATATAAATCATCCATAAAATTTTTTATCACCTTCTTCTATACAATTAAAAATATCTTTAGCATAAATTAACCCTTTTATTAATTCATCAATATCATTTTTATCATTATATATCCCTATACTCGCCCGGGTCGTCCCTGTTTCTACCCCAAATTTAGTATGTAATGGCATGGCACAATGATGCCCCGCCCGCACTGCTACATTAAATTTTCTTCCCAAAATATCAGAAAAATCATGTGATGTCCCCATCTGTTTATCATCACTATACATCGAAACCACCCCCAACCGGTTATCACTTATACCTAAACCTAATATTTTTATCCTTCCATACTTTAATATACTCTCAATTAAATAATCGGTCAATTCTTTTTCGTGAGCCATTATATTTTTCATGCCAATTTCATTTATAAAATCAACTGCCGCCCCCAATCCAATCACCTCCCCAATCGGTGGTGTCCCCGCTTCAAATTTTTCCGGCCCTTCAGCCCACGTTGATGTTTCAGTTGTTACCTCTTTTATCATTCCCCCACCAAAATTATCAGGTTTCATTTCTAATTGTCGATTGGCTTTAGCATACAACACTCCCACTCCAGTTGGACCATACATTTTGTGCCCCGAAAACGCGTAAAAATCACAATCCAAATCAGTTACATTAACAGGCATATGCGCCACCGCTTGTGCCCCATCAACCACCACACAAATATTTGGGTTAATCTCTCTTGCTTTTTTAATAATTTCTTTAATATTATTCACCGTCCCCAACACATTACTAACATGATTAATCGCCAATAATTTTGTGTTTTTTGTTATTTCTAACTCGTAACTCGTAACTCGTAACTTTAAACTTTTCCTTTTCGCCAATTGTTGCCAAGGCACAAAATTACTATGGTGTTCCGCAACCGTTACCACTATTTCATCACCCTTGACTAAATTATTTTCTCCCCAGCTTCTGGCCACCATGTTAATTGATGCTGTAGTTCCACCAGTAAAAATAATTTCCCCTTCAAATTTGGCCCCAATAAATTTTGCCACTTTATTTCTGACCTGCTCATATTCTGTCGTCGCTTTTTCCGAAATCGGATATAATCCCCGATGAATATTGGCACTATAGTTTTGATAATAATCCATCATTTTATCAAGCACCACTTGAGGCTTTAAGCTAGTTGCCGCGCTGTCCAAATAATGCAAAGTTGGATTATTTTTAAATATAGGAAATAATTTTTTATAGTTTTTCATAATTTTTATAATTAACCTTAACGTATTTTTTTCGGAATTTGAACGCGTCAGCATTCACTGAAGAAAAAAATATGTTAAGGTTCATAAAAATTAATTTAAAAACGCCTCAACCATTAATTTTATCGCGTTTTGTCTATCTATTCCTCGAGACATTAAATAAAATAACTGTTCTTCATCAATTTGTCCTACAAAAGCCGCATGCGAAGCTTTGACATCATTCGTCAAAATTTCTAACTCTGGGTCAACCTCTGCCTTGGCATTTTCCCCCAAAAGCATTACTTTTAATCGCAAAAATGCATCTGCCCCAACTGCATCTTTTTGTATCAAAATCTTCCCTTTTAGCTTGATACTTCCTCCATCCTCCACCACTACCCGCACCTCAGTTTCCCCTGATAAATTATTTTTGTCATAAACCATCACCTCATCCCAGACCACACTTTCACCTGATTTAATATGATATTTTATTAAATTTTTCATCCGACTGAACCTTCCATTTGTAAATTAATTAATCGATTTAATTCAACACTATATTCCATTGGCAATTCTTTTACTATTGGCTCAATAAAACCGTTTACAATCATCGCTTCTGCCTCATCTTGGGTAAATCCTCGCGACATTAAATAAAATAATTGTTCTTCTCCAATTTTTGAAACAGTCGCTTCATGTTCCAAAATCGATTTCGATTCATTAATTTTATTAGAAGGATAGGTATCACTGCGAGATTTTTTATCCAAAATCAAAGCATCACACACCACTTTACTACGGGAATTAATTGCTCCTTTATTTATTTGAATTAAACCTCGATAACTAGCTCGCCCACCTTTGAGCGAAATTGATTTGGAAATAATTCGTGAGGTGGTATTTGGTGCCAAATGAATACATTTTCCTCCGGCATCTTGATGCTGACCCTTACCCGCTACCGCGACTGACAATATCTCTCCGTGCGCCCGTGGCCCTACTAATACCACCGATGGATATTTCATAGTAACCTTACTTCCCAAATTTCCATCTACCCATTCCATTATTCCATCTTCTTCCACTCGGGCCCGTTTGGTAACCAAATTGTAAACATTGGTCGACCAGTTTTGAATTGTAGTATAGCGACATCGTGCCCCTTTTTTAACAAATATTTCGACCACCGCACTATGAAGCGAATCGGTCGAATAAATTGGAGCAGTACACCCTTCGACATAATGCACAAACGCCCCTTCATCAATAATCATCAACGTTCTTTCAAATTGCCCCATATTGGCACTATTTATTCTAAAATACGCCTGCAAAGGCAAATCAACCTTGACATTTTTTGGTACATAAATAAATGATCCACCTGACCACACTGCCGTATTTAAAGCCGCAAATTTATTGTCACCTTTGGGTATCAAAGTTCCAAAATATTCTTTGACTAATTTTGGATATTTTTTCAAAGCCTCATCCATACCACAAAAAATAATTCCCTGGTCGGAAAACCTTTTCATTAATGATCCATAAACTACTTCCGATTCGTATTGGGCTTTTACCCCCCCAAGATATTCTTTTTCTGCTTCCGGTATCCCTAATCGATCATAAGTAGTTTTAATATCGGTCGGTACATCGTCCCAACTTTTTTCTGTTTTAGCACTAGCCTTAACATAGTAAAATATATTAGCAAAATTAATTCCCGACAAATCTGCTCCCCAATTTGGCATGGGCATTTCCAAAAATTTTTGATAAGCCACCAATCGATTATCAAGCATCCAACTTGGCTCATTTTTTATTTTAGAAATTGTGGTGACTACTTCCTCATTTAAGCCTCTTTTAGCCTTAAACACGTTATTTTCCGGCATGGAAAAACCATATTTATATTTCATTTTTGTATCCCGAAACTTCTATATCTTGAGCCAATTTTCCTGTTCCCGTTTTAACAATTTTTCCTTTTTCCAAAATTATAACTTTATCTGCTTTTAAATATTTTAATATTCGATTGTAATGAGTAATTACCAATACTCCAATTTTATTTTTTATAGCAGTTTTGGCAACTGTTTTAGCAATCACCTTTAAAGCATCCACATCCAAACCTGAATCAATTTCATCCAAAATGATATATTTTGGTTCAAAAACCAACATTTGCAAAATTTCTAATTTCTTTTTTTCTCCCCCGGAAAACCCATCATTCAACGATCTTTTTAACAAATCCAAGTTTAAATTTAAACTTACTGCCAATTCATTAATATATTTTCTAAATTCCACCAAATTCGTAACTCGTAACTGTGAACTCTTAACTTTTTTATGCATTTGCCACAAAAAACTATTGACTGATAAACCAGAAACAGCCACCGGATACTGATTGGCCAAAAATAAACCCAATTTAGCCCGTTCATCTGGGCTTTTATCGTCTATTTTTTTACCATTAAGTTTTATAATTCCAGAAGTTTGGTACTTTGGGTGTCCAGCAACAGCATAAGCTAATGTTGATTTCCCCGAGCAATTTGGTCCCATAATCGCCACTACTTCTCCGGCCAAAACCGACAAGTTTACTCCGTTTAGGATGGTTTTACCTTCAACGTTAACCACCAAATCATTTATTTCCATCATACTCACACTATTTTAGTAGGAGTTACCCTATTTAGCAAGTATATATTTGCTAAAATAAGTAACGCAACAATTAATCGCTTTTATATTATCTTTATTTTTCAGCTCGACACCGGCTCCAGCTATACCCACCATTGCTCCTCAACCTTATTATTATTTTTATCAAATCAATAAAAACGATAATTTTACGGTTGTCCCCAATTTTGAAAATCCAAAAGATTCTCGTGACCTAATTGCCGCCAACAACTGCAAATATGCTATTAATGGCGGTTTATATCTTGAAAACAAACAACCTTTGGGTTTATTTTTTTATAAAAACAAAACTGTAAATAAAAAGGTTAACAGTAATATATTTAATGGATATTTATATATAAATTCCCAAAATATTTTGGATATTGGCAAAACCACTTTGCCTGATTCTCAATTTATAATGCAATCTGGTCCATATTTTGATTTAAATATGACTTCACTAAACTACAATGATAAAACTGCCAGACGTCACGTCATTGCCAAAGATTCAAATAATAATTTTTATATTTTTTCCATTTTTTCTCCCGATTCTTTTATTTCTGGGCCAACTTTAGAGGAGATTCCTAATTTTTTTAACAATCAAGAAATTAAAAAAATCGCCAATTTTACGGAAATTTTAACTCTTGACGGTGGCTCCGCTTCTGTTTTTTACTCACCTGACCATTCCCTCCACGAAACCACCTTCATCGGTTCATTATTGTGTTGGAAATAAAAAATGCTATTTTTAGAAAAAACAGCTCGATATCACAAAAATATTGGCGCCACCATACCTCCAGTATATTTTGGCAAGTCACTAGACATACCCTTAGTTAAGATATTGAGCGACGAACAACTTTATAATAGTCTTCAAGCGATACGCGACATGATTACCAGCCATACT
>JAHFKH010000040.1 GCA_023245435.1 Candidatus Shapirobacteria bacterium
GATTTTCAATGCAAAATTATAATTCGGTAGTATTTGCTTCGGCGGGTGCGGGAAAATCGTACATGATAAAACTGGAAGCAATGAGATCGTTGATGTTTGGGACAGAAATAATCGTAATTGACCCAGAAAACGAATATAAAGTATTGGCCGAGTCGGTAGGTGGACAATATATTGCCTTTGGTTTTGGAGAAAATTCAAAAATAAATCCTTTTGATTTGTCGCTAACAGTGGAAGAAGGGGAAAATGCATTGAATGATAAAATTTTGACATTGCATAAAATGTTTAAAATAATGCTGGGAGCTATGGACCCAATGGAAGAGTCGGTACTCGACAGAGCGGTAATGGAAGCCTATAAAGCCAAAGGAATTACACCTGACCCAGAAACCCAAACGCGAGAACCGCCATTAGTCGAAGATTTGTATAAAGCTTTGATTGGAATGGAAAATGACCGCGCCCAAAATTTGGCGGCACGAATGGAAAAATATATCAAAGGTTCATTTGCCGGTATTTTTAATCAAAAAACAACGGTGAATTTGCAAAATAAATTTGTAGTATTTGGAATTAGAAATTTGGAAGAATCACTGCGACCGGTAGCGATGCACATTGTACTGGATTATATTTGGACGGTAGTTAAAAAAGAATTAAAAAAGAGAATATTGATTGTTGATGAGGCTTGGTATTTGATGCAATTTGAGGATTCGGCGAGCTTTTTGCGAGGAATTGTAAAACGAGGACGAAAATATTATTTGGGAGTGACGACTATTACTCAAGACGTTGATGACTTTTTGGAAACACCGTACGGAAAAGAAATTGTAACTAACAGTGCAATTCAAATATTGCTCAAACAACATAGTGCGGCAATTGATTTGGTCGGTAATACTTTTTACCTATCTGAAGGGGAAAAACAATTATTGTTGACGGCGGATAAAGGTGAGGGAATATTTTTTGCGGGACAAAATCACGTGGCCATAAAAGTAATTGCCTCGGCCGAAGAACATGAATTGATTACCTCAAACCCGGAAGATGTGATGAAAAATAAAGCAGCGTTTGCAAAGAAGATGGAGGAAGAGAAAAACCCTTCCCCAACCCTTCCCTTGACCCAGCCGGTTGGCGGGCAGGCAGGGCAGGGCGAAAAACCTAGTGAAAAAATTGAGGAAACACAATTAAAATCACCCCCTACCCCCTCTTTGACTAAAGAGGAGGAAGAAAATATTATTGATAATAATATTAAAGTTGAACCGAATCAAAACCCCTCCGTCCCGACGGAGCCGGGACACCTCCCCTTGACAGGGGCGGTTAAGACAGAAGAAAAATTTGAAATAAAAGAAGAAACAAAACTTGAAGAGGGGAAAAGTGTATCGTTTAGGCCGGTGGTAGAAGTGGAGGAACCGGAAACTGAAGTGGAGAGTGATTTGAAAAAGAGAATTGCGTTGATGGAAGAAGAAGAAAAGAAACAAATTGAAGCACACGTAAAAAAAATATCGGATGAAAAAAATGAAGAAGAAAATTTGACAAAACAAGGTGGTTTAAATGGAACTTTTAGTAATTTTGGCCCCGCAGCGACGGGGGGGTTGCCAAAATATCAAGAATTGTTTAAAGCACCTAAATTGCCACCTTTACCTACATTTAATTCAATAACCAATAACCAAATTCCAAGTATTTCAAACAATGATCAATCACCAATAAATCAAAAAACAAACGAAGAAAAAAATATAAATAAACCCATATTTCCCAGTCAACAACAAGAAGTGAAAATTCCTCAACCGGCACAGCTAATTAAGAAATCACCCCCAACCCCCTCTTTGACTAAAGATGGGGATAACAAAGATAAAACAAAAATGGATTATGACAAGTTGTTTGGGAATTAGGTATAATTTTGTGAATGACTGATGTTGATACAAATATTAATTTAGGGAAAGTGGTGGTGGGATATTCGACTAACAGTACAGTAAAGGAACTAATTGATGGAATTAGAGACCTACGAGGTAAGCCGGACGATAATAAAGAAAAAATTAGCTTAAAAAAAGCGATTGCCTATTTGTTGGATAATGAAAAATTTGATTGGGAACAAGCAATTTTGCTTTTGAAAAACTTGCCCGGTGACGAAACTATTGCAAAGATAAAAGAAACGATAAACCCGGAAAATAATTTGGGACAAAAAGATATCGAGGAGCTGGAAAGATTGAAAAAAGAAAGTGAGAACGCTTCGGCAGAAAAAAAACAGAGAATTGAGGAAACACTAAAAAGATTAAGTAAAAATGCGCCAAGCGAGTCGGAGAAATATATAAAAAGAATTAGGGAAAATTTACGAGATTTGGAGAACATTACTCCAAATGAAGAAAGAAAGATTGTTGAGGAAATTGTTAAAACAGAAAATGTATCAAAAGAAGAAGCGAAGGAGATTTTTGATAAAGCAGTAATTGATGAGGCGGAAGTGAGAGTTGAGAGTTTTGCCAAAGAGGTGGCCGAAAAATATGGAACAGAAGAAAAAGTAAAAAATATAATTAAAGTAAAAATACAGGAGATAGTTTTGGGTGAGGAGACAAAAATTGAAGGAGTACCAATTGGGGTAATAGAAAATAAAGAAATAAATCAAATAACGAAAAGTTTTATTGAAAAACATCCTAAAGTTGCACAAGATTATCAGTTGTCAAAAATATTAGAACAATTTGATGTGGCGGTAGCCAATGCACCAACGGCAACAGAAAAACAGCAAGTAAGAGAATACGAAAAAATGGTAATGGATTTTTATGGTGTAAAAAGTCCAAATATTTTGGCTAATGAATCGAGATTTGAAGTTGAAACTAAAATGGAAACGGTGGACCATAAAACACCGGGTGAAATAAAAACAGCACTATTTAATGTTGAGGCAGTTGTGAAGGGAGCCTATCATACTCCAGAAAAATTTAAAAATATTGTTGACACTTATCAAAAAATACGAAGTATAAAACCAGGATTATTGCCAAACATACCCCAAGTTAGGGCATTTGAAAACTTGATGGCGACCGCAACAAAAAATCCAGTAATTGTAAATATGCAAAGAATGGCTCATACCAAAATTGACTTAATTAGTTTTGCAAATAAAATTCCAGGGGTAAACAAATTAGTAATGGGTATAACGGAAACAGTCGGTGGGTTAGCAATGGCTGATTTTATGTTGTTATCGACACAAATAATGGCTGAACAGGGTTTATTGCCAGGAGCGGTAGCAATATTTAACGCAATAACTACTGGTGCTGGTGTTTTGGAAGGAGCGGCAGGGGTTGAAGGAATTACGGTTCTATCATCAACATTGGCGGCATGGCAATCAATACCTGTAGTAGGACAAATTATTTTGATAATTGCAGCAATAATTTTTACAATTAACAATGTTCTTAAGCCACTTTACGATAAATTTAATGAATGGTTACATAATTTGGGAATAAATTCGGGAGTAAAAAATTTTTTTGCTGATACTTTGAATTTGGGAAATTTTGTCGGAAGTGTAGCTGAATTTGGATTTAATATTGCAATTGCCGGAGGAGCAATGATAATGGGTGGATTGGGATTTATTTTTGGACCGATGTTGACGATGGGTTTGGCGGCGATGACGGCGATAATTGCACCAGTAGTAATAGGATTGGTGGCGGGAGCAATGGCCTACAACTTGTTAATATCCCAACCAATGATTGCATCGCTCGTCCCTCCCCCACCCTTGGCAGCTGGAGGAACTTGTCAACCAAAGGATATTACGGGTACTCCGGTTATAACAAATGGAACAAATAATTGTAATGCAAAAGCTCCCGAAAATAATACTGGGATTGATAAAACAATTTTTGTAGACTTGGCAAATCGTTGGGCAGCAGGAACAAATTATGCTGATCAATGTTTTAATGATGTAGTAAATAGAGCGTTGTGTGCGGGAATAAATCCACAATATGCCTTGTGGGCATGGTTACACGAGTCTGGAGCGAGTAATTATGATGTTACAACAAATGTTGAAGACTTTGGAATTCATGGAAATTCGGCGGTACCGCCAGAAAATTTTGATAAACAAATTAACTGGTTTTTAAAACTTGACCCAGGGACAGCATGTCCGAGTTTGGGGTATTGGTTATCTTTTGCCACAAATTATTTGACAGGTGAATGCGATCCTAAAAAAGAAATACCTCAAGCTGACGGAACAATGATGACTGGTGAAAAATATTTACTAGAAATTCAAGATCAGTGGAGTTGGATAAAACCGGGAAACTTGCCAGCTGATATTCATTTTTCTAAAGGTGGAAAACAATGTGGAAGTAGTAGTGGTGCGGTAGCAACCGCTGATAATGAATATATAAATAGTGATGGAGTATTAATGGTGTGTAGTGGACCAGTGGATGAAAACGGGAATTTTATTGGACAACCTGGGAGTGGAAATTTTGATCCAAATGCACTAGGATTGGTGGGTGAGGTGGTAGCGGGTGAATGTAGTGTGTCAAAAAGTGTTGTATTAACTAAACAGTGTGGGGAATCGTGGTCAAGTAAAGGATTGCCGGGTGGATCGGGTACTATATGTAGTGCTGGCTGTGGACCTAGCTCGGCTTCATCAATACTTCGATCACAAAATGGAAGTTTGACCCCAGATTCGGTTATTTTTGAATCGGGATCACCATATAGTAATATGACAGGTGATGGTTCGAGTTTGAGTCAAGCCCGAGATGCTTTGAAAATGCACGGGTTTAATAATACAGAATATATGGGGACATGCACACAAAAAGATATTGCTAGTTGGATTTGTGAAGGAAAAGCAGTCATAATTTTGGCTAACTCATATACTGGAAACGGAGGTAATTATATTGGTCATATTTTACCAATCGTAGCGGTAAAGGATGGTAAATTGCAATCTAAAGATCCATACTATAGTAATCAAACTCCGTTTGTAACTGAGGGAGGAATAAAATCGGGGCAAATAAAAGATTTGTTGGAATGTTTAACGGTTCAACTTAAAGCGGATTAATGACAAAACAAAATAAAATATTAATAATTATTGGGGCGGTAGTTTTAATTTTTGCATTGGTGGTAATTTTTTGGCCACAAAAAGAAGTTGTAGTTGAGAAAAAAATAATTAAAACTGTGCCAGCATCGGTAGTTATAATTCCCACCCAAAACAAAACCCCAATTTATTCAACCACTGGGGCTAAAAAAACAATTTTGCCAGATGATCAATATAATTTATTAACTTTGATTTCAATATTGCGAAATACTTGTCCACTGACAAATGATTTTTTTAGCATAATTTATGATTATAAAGTTGATAAATTTGTGGTGACGGTGCCAGTGAATAATATGGAGACATTTTTACAGTGGAAAAAAGATACTGGTTATAATTTGATAAGTGATAATTATTGGACAATAAAAAATGATTAAAGAGATATATCGATTACGACTAATAATAATATTGGCATTGATCGCTGTAGGTATGGGATTAATTAGATTTAGATACAGAAATTATCAGTGGGAAGAACCACAAGTGGTGATGCAAATAACACCAACAACTATTCCCTCGCCTACTAGCGCCCCACAGGCTGAGGTAGTGTATCCATTGATTGATATACTGCCATATAAAGGAAATAATTTTGTAGTGGACCGCTATAGTGCACCATTGACGTTAAACGTGGTGACAACGGGTAATATAAAAACTGTAACCAAAGAAGTATATAAATGGATGTTACAAAATAAAGTGGCGACAGAAAGTCATAAGTTAGTATTTAGTGATAAATGAAAAAAATATTTTTAATTTTATTATTTAGTGTATTTATATTAAGCAATTGTGGATCAACGGTACAAACAAATGCGACAGTGACAAAAACTGGGACTTTAACAATAAAGTCGGGCGAAGAATATTTACTAAAAACTGATGATGGAATTGTAAATATGACCAGCATTAAAATTAATTTGGATAATTATATGAAACAAAAAATTACAGTAACAGGTCAATTTTCAGGAAGTACGTTGTATGTGGATGAGATAAATTAATTTATTTTATTTAAATCTACACCTGATTGAGGAGTTGGACCTGGATAATCTTTATATTCATCAAAAAAAGGATTGTTTGGTGTTTCAGTTTTTATTTTTTTGGGAGGGGTTGTTTTTATACGTCTTTTTTCTTTTATACTTTCCGGAATAATTGTTGGACGATATGGATGTAGAGTATCTCGATAATTAGGCATAAATAAATTAATCTTGTAGTCGGACAGGCATGATGATGTGAAGTAAGTCGGGATTTTGAGGGTCGCGGAAAGCACCAGGAGTAAGGGGTTGATTTAATTCAATAATAATTTCATCGCTTTTGGCAATAGCTAAAAAGTCGGAAATAAATTTGTAATTAAATGCAATTTCTAATGGCTCACCAACGATCTTCGCATCGACTGAAACTTGATTTTGACCAATTTGAGGAGCATTAGCAGAAAGTTCAAGTGAATTATTTTTTAATGAAAAACGAACAACATTGGCCGATTGACGGGCAAAAACAGAGGCAAGACGAATAGCTTGAGAAAGTTCTTCACGATTGACATAAATTTTGGTGGGAGAAGATTCGGGAATAATTCTTTCAAAATTGGGATATTCACCATCAATTAAACGAGAAACAATTTC
>JAHFKH010000041.1 GCA_023245435.1 Candidatus Shapirobacteria bacterium
TATTTATTACACTTAATTTTTCTGACTTTAATTTTGGCTTATTCAATTATTCATTACAAATTTTATTTTTATGCCACCGCTTCCTATTATAAAAATTTTATACAATATTCTTTAAAACAAAAGGATACTGAATCTTATCGCCAATATTTTGGTAATAACGTCAATAATTTTTACAAAATTAGTTCCTACATTGATTCCCACAGCAGTCCAACCGACAAAATTTTTCTCTGGTCTGATGACCCTTATATTTATTCACTTTCAAAACGCCTACCTTCCACCAAATATATTACTGCCTATCATATAGTCGACTTTAATGGCTATGATCAAACCATTAATCAGTTAAAAATAAATTTACCCCAGATTATTGTTTATAATTTATCTATGAATCGACCTTTCCCCGACCTCGACCAATTTATAAGTAATTATTATTTATTGGATAATCAAATCGGACCATATTATTTGTTTGTTCGTTTTAAATGAACATTAATAGTATTTCCATATTTTTATCATCATTAGGGAAATTTTGGCAAAATCGAACTTATTCACTTTTTTTTCGCTGGAATATTTTTTTAATCGCCGCTCAATTTTTTTATCTATTTTGGTCATATCCTAACTTACCAAATCAAATTCCTCTTTATTTTTCACAACCGTGGGGAGAATCATGGTTAGCCTCTTTGCCCATGATTTTTTTATTACCTTCTTTTTCTTTAATTATAGTTTTGGTAAACAGTTCAATCGCCCTATTAATTCATCATCAAAAACCACTTTTAGCCAAAATATTATTAGCTTTTTCCTTACTTTTTTCTATTCTTTCATCAGTTTCTCTTTTTCAAATTATTAATCTAGTAATATAATGTTTGCCGCTTTTATTATTTCTTTTATTACCGTTGTCGTTAGTCTTCCCTTAATTATTAAATTGTTTTACCACTTTAATTGGATTGAAAATCCCCTCGAAAAACAAAAAAAGAGTGGCAATGCCACAGCCACTTCTCCCGTTCCCCGAGGTGCGGGTATCTCTATTTTTTTTGGGATTTTTATTTCTTGTTTTATTTTTTTACCCGTTGATAAACATTTATTGGGCATATTTTTTGCAGCTTTATTTACTTTGTTAATTGGAGTTTGGGATGATATTGCCGACATTAGTCCCATATTAAGGCTATTTACCAATATTACTTCAGCTTTAATTGTTGTTGCTTCTGGTATTGGAATCGCTTATATTTCCAACCCGTTTGGTGGTGTTATCGATCTTTCTTTTTTACAATATTCTTTTAATTTATTTGGCTCACCTCATTCAATATGGATTATTTCCGATTTATTGGCAATTATATGGATTACGTGGTGTTTAAATATAGTTGGCTGGTCTTCGGGCGTTGATGGTCAATTGCCAGGGTTTGTCTCCATTTCTGCTTTTTTTATTTCACTTTTGGCCTTAAAATTTTCTGCCGATATTACTCAATGGCCAGTTGTTATTTTGGGTATGGCCGTTTCCGGTGCCTATCTTGGATTTTTACCCTACAATTTTTATCCTCAAAAAATTATGCCCGGTTATAGTGGCAAATCTTTAGCCGGATTTTTTCTTGCTGTTCTTTCTATTTTATCTGGAGCCAAATTAGCTACCCTGTTTTTTTTAATTGGTATCCCCATGTTAGATGCTATTGTCGTAATTATTGGCCGTATATCAAATAAAAAATCTCCTTTTTCGCCCAGTGCCACTCATCTTCACCATTTATTATTAGCTCGAGGTTGGGGACGTCGTCGTATTGCCATTTTTTATTGGTTATTAACTTTAATTATGGGGATAGTGTCTTTATATTTAAATAGTCAACAAAAATTTTATTTTTTTCTTGGTTTGGCTTTTGTTTTCTTTGCTATTACTTTAAAATATTTTAAAAGAATTTAAAGTTTCTCCACGTACTTGCTCGATACCCATCCTTGTTTTTCTCGCACAATTATATGAGTCCAATCGCCACTCGTTCCCACCGAATCATAAGTTTCCCCTGGATTTACTTTATCAATTTCCAATCCAGCACTCGAGGGCATATCGCGCACTCGCAACCAACCAGTATCTGTTTTTAAAATTTTAATTGTATTACCCGATTCAACTGGTGCTTGATTTGGTGTGGGTGTTGCCACCATTATTTTTTCTTCTTTGGCCATTATTGCTTCTAACACTATTTGATGTTTTTCTACCGGACGTACCCCCAAATTTAAACTGACATATCCTGGTAAAGTAATTTTTATTTCTCGATCACCTTCACCTAAATCAGCAATATATAAAGGAGTTATTCCTCGATTTTCACCACCAATCATCACCGTAGCCTTACTCGGCGAACTTGACACAATAATTCCTCGTCCATCTTCTGCCGATTTTTCCATAGATAATATATATCCACCTGAATAATTATCATTTTTTCCAAAAGTCCAATTAATTACAGTACTAATATTTTTTTTAAGTTCCAGCTGTTTACTCCAAAAACCAATTCCTTCTTGACCGATTTTGACATTTATTATCCCTGCTTTTAATGACCGGTTAGTATAAGGACTCATTCCTGCATCTTTACCATCAATTTTAATTTTGGTCGGTGGTTGGGTGTTTATTTCAATTCCCGCAATGTCGGCAGAACCACATCCACTCAAAAGCAAAGAAGCGCTTATAATAATAAGTGCTGTGAAAAAAATATTAATTTTATTTGTGTTAGGCATCTTTGTCCTTATATTATATTTTATTTCTGTCCCAAAACGGACACCTGAATTAATTACGGTTATAGCCCCCACTTTGACTCCAACCCCAACTTTAACTCCGACTGTTTCCATTGGGCTGATGGGTGATTTGGGTCTTGGCCGTCACATTACTTCCACTGCCCGAGCCAAAAAAGATTTTAATTGGAGTTTTTTGGGTATTTCACCCTGGCTTTTGCCACACAATTTTAATTTAGCCAATCTCGAAAGTCCTATTATTGTTGATTGCCCCGAGGGTAAAACTGGTACCTTTACTTTTTGTGGAGATGATCGCTTTGTACCGCAATTGTCAAAATATAATTTTGTTTTAAATTTAAATAACAATCATATTCTGAACTACGGTCAAAATGGTTTAATTCAAACCCAAAATTTACTCAGTAATATTCCCCATTTTTATAACGACTTTTATACTAAAACAATCAATGGAATTAGTTTTGGATTTTTAGGTTTTGATTTTATTACCTATCCCAATTTAGATAAAGATGAAATATTGGCCAAAATTAAAAAATATAATCAAGAAGTCGATTATTTAATTGTTTCTGTCCATTGGGGTAATGAATATTTGCCCAAAGCCGAAACTTGGCGTATAAATTTAGCCCATCTTATGGTTGATGCTGGTGCCGATATTATTCATGGACATCATCCTCACGTCTGGCAAGGTTATGAAATTTACAAGGATAAACCAATTTTTTATTCCTTTGGTAATTTTATTTTTGACCAAAGTTGGTCTTACGAAACTTCACATTCCCAAATTGCCACCCTCACCTTATCAAAAAATAAAATTGAAAATATAAAATTACAACCTATCGAAATAAAATCAAATTCCCAACCCTGGCTTACAAACAACTAGGTTGATATTGTTTACTGTCGTTTAGTTGAACAATTCCAGCCCAGGTAAAAAATTGTTGAGGAAATGGACGAATTCTGGCTGTTTTACACCCTTCAATACTTTTTACTGACGTATTGGCATCAATAATCAAAAAAGCCAACAAACTAATTATTATTACGGCAATTACAGACCACCATTTTATATCAACTTCCATAATCTATTTTATCGTTTACTGGCCACAGTTGCCATAAATAGGGGAATCTCACCCCGAGCTTTATCTTCCATTTCCGCCTTAATCCCCGTTGATTTTTTAGGTGATACCCATTCTTCTATTTTTTCAATTACAAAACCATTGTCAAATAAAATTTCACTATAAAAAGACAAAGGATAATGATAGCTATAACTTAACTCATTATTTTTTTTATCAAACGGTGAACTTTCAATTGGGATTTCTAATGGACTCATATAATTATCTATAATTCGGTATTGTAAATCATTTTTAACCAACCAATCACCATGTTTGGGAATTCTAAAAGCAGGATGATTAAGAATAATTACCAATTTTCCTTTTAAATTTAAAATTTGAGCACAATTTCGAATCACTGCAAAAGGTTTTTTCATGTTTTGCAGTGCCAATATTATGGCAATTTTATCGGCTCGTTGGTTTAAAATTGTATGGGTTGCGTCAATGGTTGTATAGCGGTGTTTTAAATTTTTGTCCAAAGATATAGCTGTTTTTATCATGTCACTGCTTATGTCAAAACCAGCATATTCAATATTTTCCGGTATCGCTCGAGCTAGTACTCCCTGCCCGCATCCCAAATCAATTAATTTTTCCCCAGATTTTAAATTTAATAATCTCAAAGTATTTGGCAATATCACCTCTTGATGGTAAAAATGACCCTCAACTCCTACGATTTTTTTATACCATGGCGCCACTTTCTGCCACGATGTATTTTTTTGCATAAAACATTATATCTTATATTTAATTGGTTACTGAAAATAGCCATATATAAGACATTGCATATACATATTATTGTGATTATAATATGCCACTTATGACAAAAGTTACAAAATTTTTTTTATTTCTTTTTTCTCTCTCGCTATTTTCC
This sequence comes from Candidatus Shapirobacteria bacterium, assembly GCA_023245435.1. Taxonomy (GTDB): domain Bacteria; phylum Patescibacteriota; class Microgenomatia; order UBA12405; family UBA12405; genus UBA12158. The sequence continues at coordinate 4,681 of JAHFKH010000041.1, forward strand.
TTTCTCGCCGGCACTCAATTTGTTAGTATTTCCCATGCTGATAGTGACAAAAAAATAGATTGGTGTCATTGCGAACCAAATGGCAATTGCCAAACGCTCAGTCTTCCTGAATCTGGATTGGCAGGTCATGTAAATGCTCCTGGAAATAACTTACATGCAAATGACCATTCGGGTGTCTGTACTTGTTCTGAGTTAAATAATTGTCCCATCAATGGTGGTTGGACCGACTTTGGATTATGTTCCAAAACATGTGGTGGTGGAACCCAGTCTCGTACCTGTACTAATCCTGCACCCGCAAATGGTGGGGTAAATTGTGTCGGTGATACTACTCAAAGCTGTAACACCCAGGCCTGTCCTATTGATGGTGGGTGGACACAATGGGGTGAATGTTCCAAAACATGTGGTGGTGGCACTCAATCCCGCACTTGCACCAATCCAGCCCCAGCCTACGGTGGTAGTAATTGTATTGGTGATTCCAATCAATCCTGTAATAACCAAGAATGTGAAACGGAACCTTCTCCCACTCCAACCACGGAAATAAAATGTAAAGTCGAAAATTCAGAATGTAATATCAATAATAGTGACAAAGAATGTTGTTCTGGATTAACTTGTGTTCCTTTTAATCAAGAAAGTGGTAATGGAAAATGTGAAATTAATTCAACTCCAACTTCAACTCCAACTTCAACTCCGATTCCAACTGCCACCCCAACATCCAGTCCTTCTAATAACGAAAATTCAAATAATAACAATAACCCTGGTGCTCCTACTTGTAATGATGCCGATCCAGGGGCTCCTACCAATTTACGTGTCACTGCTCTTGGAGGTGGAAAAGTTAGGTTAGATTGGGATAATGCACCTGGTCCACACTCGGGTTATACTGTTGCTTATGGCCCATCTATAGGTAATTACATTTATGGTGACCAAAATGTTGGTAATGTTACCAGTTACATCGTCAAATCTTTAAATCCAGGTGGTAAATATTGTTTTTATGTTCAGGCCCAAAATGGTTGCCGTGGTGGAAGTCCATCAAATGTAGTTTGTAGTAATCAAGGCACAGGATCACTCAAAATCCTTGGAGCAACCAGTAACTATAATCCATTAGTTGATGGAATAAAAAACAGTTATGGTGGAGAAATTTTAGGTACCTCTACCGAATTAATGCATACTGCAGAAATTGTTTATTCTCAAGAAAAACTTCCATCAGGAAATATTATTGATGAAAATATGACTATTTCCATCCCGAAAATAGGTTTAAACCAACCAATTTATCATCCTCAAAAAATTGGCGATGATTTAACTGTTGGTCACCATGAAGTCCTTCAAACAAATATTGATAAATCCAGTGTCTACTATGGCCACAACGGTTATGATGTTTTTGGTTTACTTTACAAAGTCAAAATTGGAGATGTTATTACATTAACCAATTCAAATATTGATTCAAAATATTTGGTAACATCAACTCAATTTGTTCACAAATCTCAAGTCGAAGTTTTAAAAAGCCAAGATAATCAAATAGTTTTAGTTACTTGTAGTTTCACTCAGCCCGATTATCGTATTATCGTTAAAGCTTCAATTCAAAAATAATTATGAAAAAATATTTAATTCCAGCTTTAATTATAATTTTAGTTATAATTTATTTTTTATTAACTCGTCAC
>JAHFKH010000008.1:0-18851 GCA_023245435.1 Candidatus Shapirobacteria bacterium
TCGCGATACAATGGAACAAATTCGTCTACCAATTAATCAAATTGACGCATGGTTACAAAATAAGCTACAATAAATTATGAAAAAAATATTATTCTTGTTACTAGTTACCAGTTTCATTCTTTCCTCTTGTGGCACCAAAAAAACCATAACTTCCGCCACGCCGACTCCAGTCCCTCATGAATTTATATTAAATGATAATCAAAAACCTACTGTCACTCTAACTTCTCGCGAAGATGGCCATGAATTAACTTTAAAAATTTCTAAAATTGACCCAGTTTTTATCAAAGTTGAATATGAACTAATTTATACTGCCCAAGATAACGGATTGGAAATTGAAAAAGGTGTTAGTGGCAATATTGAATCCAAAGATATTGTTAATGGAGTTAGTGGTGATCGTAAAATACTTTTAGGTACTGAAAGTTGCACTAATGGCTGCAAATATAAATATGACTCGGGAGTAAACGGAGGTTCACTCAATTTAACTTTAATCACCAAAGACAATCAAGTTGCTTCTTTGGAAATACCTTTTACTTTAACCTCAGTCAAAGGTAAAAACTTTACCGTTACTTTTAAATAATAGTGAACTATCACGAACCAGTATTATTGTCAGAAGTTATCAGTGAATTAAATCCATCACCTCACAAAATATTTATCGATGCCACCTGTGGCCATGGGGGGCATTCACAAGCTTTACTTTCTCACGGTGCAATTATTTATGGCATTGATGCGGACAAAACAAATTTAAAAATAGCGACTAACAGAATCAATAACAAAAATTTTTATCCAATTTTAGGTAATTTCAAAGACATAATAAAAATATGGAAAAAGCATATTAATAATCCCGTTGATGGTATATTGGTTGATTTAGGCTTAAGCAACAACCAACAAAGTGAATCGGGTCGGGGTTTCTCTTTTAACGACAATTTGTCAATCGACATGAGACTTAACCCAGATAAACAAAAAATATCGGCCGAAAATATTATCAACACCTATGATGAAGAACAACTTTATTTACTTTTTTCCAAAATTTCCCAAGAAAAATTTAGTCGCCCACTAGCCCAACAAATTATTAAAGCCAGACAACAATCACCCATTAAAACTGGACAAAGACTAGCTTCAATTATTAAAAATTATTTTGATTTAAAACATATTTCGACCCATATTAACCCTGCCACCAAAATTTTTATGGCCCTACGGATTGAAACCAATCAAGAATTTGAAAATCTCAATAAATTTTTAAATGATAGCCAAAAAATAATTAAAAAAGATGGTAAAATAGCCATTATTTCATTTCATTCCGGGGAGGATAGAATTGTCAAAAATTATATTAATAAACACAATTTCAAAACCAGTCGTTTTTTACCCAGCCTTAACGAAATTAAAAACAATCACCTCTCGCGTTCCGCAATCCTGAGGACTTATACTCCAATAAAACAAAATTTATGACGAACAAAGAATATATTATCTCGGATTCAGAAAAATATCGCAGTGACTTAATCAAAATAACTGAAATTGAAAATCGTACAGGCAATAAATATACACTTATGGTGGGTATAAATGAAAAATTAGCTATAGCATGGGCAAATATAATTTCAACCGACCCAGAAGTAATAAAGTGGACAGCGGAAGCCAGAAAAAGATCTACATCCACAGACATATTACAAAGAAATAAACCAAGTGAAACAAAAAACATAGCAACTTATTCTCTTTGGTCAGAAAACAAAAACTTAGCTGCTGTATCTTGGTACCAAATATGGGAACCTGGTAAAGAAGAACAAGGTTTAATTGAAAAATTTTGTGGTGAAAATAATATAAATAAACCATATATTATTACTAGTGCCTTCAGGATTGTTGCTGATTATAGAAGACAAGGATTGGCGGGAAAGATTATTACAAATACTGAAACACACTATAAATCATATTTATTGGCAAAATTTAAATCAAACGATAATATTTTATTTACCTTAGAAACTGATGAAAACAATATACCAGCAGTACAAACTTATCTTAAAAATGGGTATAAAACAATTGGAACTTTTGATCAACCGGAAAAAGAATCATTTCATGGAAAAAGATTACTGATGGCAAAGTATTAAATTTTATATTTAAATAAATAATCTATACTAACTATTAATGCTCAATCGATTTATTTTAACCATCGCTCTTAGTCTTTTCTTTTTTCAACTGGCTTTTTCCATAATTTATTCCAATATCATTGTCAAAATCAATCAAGATTATTCTGAAAAAAATAAAAAATATTTAGAAATATCATCAATTAATCAAGACTTGGAAATAAAATATGTCCAAAAATACGCCATTAATCGACAATAGTCGATTCAAAACTATTAACTTAACTATCATTTTGGCCTTTGTTGTGGTTATTGGCCGTTTATTTTATTGGCAAATAATTATTGGAAATAGCAAAAGTAATTTTTCCCAAACTTCAAAATTAATTAGCATTCTTCCCAACTCGGGTAAAATTTTAGCTTCTGATAATTTTCCCTTAAGTTTAGGTGTCAGAAATTACAAACTATCAATTTATAAACCAAATTTAAAAATTGGACTAGACGAGCTATTAAATAAAATTGAAACTATTAATCCTGGAACTACCGCCGTTAATACATCACAAATTCGTAATCTTCAAAACCAAAATATTAAATGGGTAACATTGAGTAACTATTTTAATCAAAATCAAAAACAACAACTAAATATTCCCGGGCTAGAATTTGAAGAGTCGGTATCAAGATTTTATCCTGAGGGAAATTTAGCCAAAAATGTTATCACTAACCTTGAAACATTTTATCGACGCAGTTTAAATGGCAAAACCGGATTTTCTTTATCATCAATCGACGGCACCGGACAAGTATTACTAACCAAAAGAAACTGGCGTCAATCAGAAATAGACGGACAAGACATTAAAACAAGTATTAATCGACAAGTTCAACAAATTCTTGAACAAACTTTAATTAGAGGTTTATCCCAATATGAGGCTAAAAGTGCCTCAGGTACAATTATCAATCCCAAAAACGGACAAATAATTGCTATGGCCTATTTTTCTTCTGACACCACTCCTAACACCAATGTCCCCAACGTCACCGATCTTTTTGAACCAGGTTCTATTTTTAAACCACTAATTGTTGCTATTGGTTTGGATACTAAATCAATTAACTCTGATTTTGTTTGTACCGATTGTGACCGACCTCGAGTTTTTGGCCAATATACAATTAACAACTGGGATGATACTTTTCACCCAAATTCTACTCTTAAAGATATTATTAAAAACTCAGATAATATTGGTATGAGTAATATAATTCAAAAAATTGGATTGGATAATTTTAAAAAATATTTTCACAATTTAAAACTTGATTCAAAAAACGATATAGATTTAATGGGAGAGTCAGTTTCACCTCAAAAAAAATATTATTCAGACATTGATTTGGCCACCGCCTCTTTTGGCCAAGGTTTAGCTGTCAATGAGCTACAAATGATTCAAGCTTTTAATACATTGGCCAATCAAGGACAATTGGTTTCTAGTCATTTTAATTCTGAAGCTTCATTAACCAGCAATCAAGTATTTTCGCCGGAAACTACCAATAAAATTAGTGAAATTCTCAAATATGCAGTTGAAAATGGGGCAGTCAAAAGTCTTAAACCTAAAAATCTTGAAGTTTGCGCCAAAAGCGGCACTGCCCAAATATCTATTGGCGGTCAATATAATGACTCAAACACTATTGGCTCATATATTGGATTTTCGCCTTGTTCTGCGCCAAAATTCACTATGATAATTACTATAAACCAACCTCAAAAGGGGGAATGGGGCTCCTCAACCGCCGCCCCATTATGGTATGAAATAGCGGAAAAACTATCAACCTTGCTATAATATGTAACCAAATGATTCGAATACTTAAAAAATACTTATATCATCTACCCAAAGCCATTTTTTGGAATACTGTTACCAAGTTTCCCCACAAAAAACTAGTTTTAATTGGAGTTACTGGTACCGATGGTAAAACAACAACCTGTACCTTAATTCAACAAACACTACAGAATTCTGGTCTAAAAGTAGGCATAATTAGTACAATTAGTACGCCCGGGCTACACACCACCAGTCCTGAACCAAAAACACTAATGAAATTATTTTCTAAATTTATAAACCAAAGTTGTACCCATGTGGTTTGTGAAGTTACCTCACATTCATTAGATCAATTCCGTTATTGGGGATGTCACTTTGCCGTTTCAGTCTTGACTAATATTTCTCACGAGCACCTTGATTATCATCAAAATATGGAAAAATATATGCAAGCCAAAAGTTTATTGTTTACTCAAAGTGATGCTGCCATTTTAAATCGAGATTGTGAATATTTCAATGAATTTTCAAAAAAAATTAATAAACCGTTTTTAACTTACGGTACTAAAATAAAATCAGATATCAGAGCTAAAAACATTTCTATTACCGATAAAAACTTAAATTTTACCGTTGACAAACAATTATTTGTAACCGACAGTAATTATCACTATCAACTTTACAATATTTTAGCTGCCTTAGCAGTTTGTCGACATTTAAAAATTGCCGATAAATTTTTAATAAATACTATAAAAAAATTCCCCAATACTGCTGGTCGACGCCAAGAGGTGGAAAATAACTATTCTTTTAGAACTATCATCGATTTTGCTCACACTCCCAATGCACTTTTGCAAACTTTAACTTCATTACGATCAACAACTAAAGGTAAATTAATTTGTATTTTTGGAGCCACCGGTGGTCGAGATAAAAGCAAACGACCAATTATGGGACAGGTCGTTTCCAAAAATTCTGATATTGGTATAGTTACCGCTGATGATACTCGCAACGAAAATGTTGTCGATATTAATAAACAAATAATTTCTGGTTTTGACAAATCATCTACTTATTATGACATTCCCAATCGTCAAGATGCATTTAATTTGGCCGTCAAATTAGCCAAAGCTGGCGACACAATTATTGCTTGTGGTAAAGGCCATGAAACTTCTATTCTTCATGGAAAAACCGAATACCCCTGGTCTGAAAGTGATGCTTTTAAGACAGCTTTTAGAATTAAAGAACAAAATGTATAATCAAAAAAATCAATTATCGATTGAAGAAAATTATCAAAACGGTTTATTACCTCAACGTAATTTAAAGGATTATTGGTACCAAGACAGTTCGAGTCGATCAAATTTATCAGACTTTAATTTATCATCCGAAAATCGACGAATTATTACCAAAACATCTGAATATAAATGTCAACTGATACCATTGAAAGAATTTCACTACACTCCCATTATTCAAAAAACAATTTATCAATGGATAAAAGAAATTGGTTGGGAATTCCCCATTTCATCTGTCAAAACAATTTTTACAAATCATATTTTTAACTATGTTTATGTTTGGCAAGATTTAGATGGCAATGCGATAGCTTATTCTATTTGCTATTTTTCAAAAAATATTTCTCACATTGCCTACGTTTTTTATAACCCAAAATTATCACATAATAATTTACCAATTCGATTATCACTTCAAGCCATTATCGACAGTCATAATAAAAATTTAAAGTATTGTTATTTAGGTAGGTTTAATCCCGAAACCAAATTGGGGTATTACAAGCGTGAACTCCCCGGTTTTGAATACTTTAAAAATAATAGTTGGGTAAAATATACTGTATGAAAATACATATTCTTGCTATTTGTGGAAAAATGACTGCTCCTTTGGCAGTTGCTTTAAAAAAACAAGGACATTTGGTCACTGGCTCTGATCAAGAAAAAATATATCCTCCTTTTTCAACCATATTAACCAAAGCTAAAATACCTATAAATCAACCCTATCAAACTCCTGATTTATATATTGTTGGTTCTGGTTTTAATCATCAAAATAAATTGAAAAATGAATTTGAACAAATTAAGCAATCAAAAATTCCTTATATTTCAGCCACAGAATATATCGCCAAAAACTTAATTAAATCAAATAGTATTTTAGTTGCTGGTAGTTATGGTAAAAGTTCTATCTCGGCCATGATTGCGTTTTTATTAAAAAATACCAAATATAATCCCTCATACCTTTTTGCCTCACAACCTTTAAATAAATTACCATCACTATTATTTACCAAATCAAATTGGTCAATTTGCGAAGCCGATGAATCAATTAATGGACTAGATACTCAAGCCAAATTTCTTTATTACCCTGTTAAATATCTAATATTAACTAGTGCCCAATGGGAACACAAAGAGTCATACCCTACAGCCACAGCCAATTTTAACGCTTTTAAAAAATTAGTTCAAAGTATTCCCAAAGATGGGCTATTAATTTATAACAATATAGATTCATCCACTATACCTTTAATTAAATTTGCAAAATGTAAAACTATTCCATATACAACTCAAAATATAAATCATCCAACCCTATTTGGCCCAGCTTTTGAAAACAATTTTGCAGCCGCCAAAACTTTATGTGATTATCTTAAAATATCAACCAATAAAATACAGAAATTTAAAGGCTTAAAAAATCGGTTAGAAATTGTTGCTGATAAAAAAAAGATATTGTTTATTGATGACTTTGCTCAATCTGCACCCCGAATTAATGCCTCAATTTTGGCCATACAAAATAAATACCCCAATCGATCTATAAAAATAATTTTAGAACCTCACGCAGGTTTTTTGCAATATAAAAAATCAATTTCAGAACTAGCAGAACCCTTAAAATCAATAAACAATATATTTCTAACTAAAATTTCTTATACCAAAAATTTAGATAAAAATAATCGAATTAGTTTTAGTTACTATAAAGCCATATTTGGTGATAAGATAAGTTATCTGCCTACATCAATAGATCTTATTAATACAGTTACCTCATCACTTAAATCAGCCGATATTTTAGTTAGATTTTCTTCCGGTGGATTAGAAGGACAAAAAGCATTTACCAAAATTATTAACTATTTTAAATAATTTATGTCCAAATATATCATCAATGGCGGCAAACCCCTTTCAGGCGAAGTTTCAATTCGTGGAGCCAAAAATGCCTCATTTAAACAAATAATTGCTTCACTTTTGTCCTCAAAAACCACTTATCTTTCAAATATTCCCCAAATATCTGATGTAAACATAACCAAAAGTATTGCCCAAAGTTTGGGAAGTATTATTATTCAGACTGGCCCACACAGCTTAGAAATTACTACTCCTGATTTTACTTCGTCCACTGTTCCTCACGGTACTGGTGAAAAATCACGATCGTCATTTATGTTTGTGGCTCCATTATTGGCCCGTACCGGCAAAGCCATCATTCCTTCACCTGGTGGTGATAAATTAGGCGCCAGACCCCTCGACCGCTTACTTGATTGTTATGACAAGATGGGTATTGTAACTGACATAACAGATGACTTAATGATTTTTACCGCCACCAATATTAAACCAGTTCATTATACTTTTCAAAAACCGTCACATACTGTTACCGAAGCCTTAATAATGACTGCAGTTTTATTAAATGGACAAACAATTTTGGATAATAGTGCCATGGAACCAGAAATTGATGATTTAATTGTAATGTTAAACGATATGGGTGCCAAAATTATTCGTGACCAAAAAGATCCTAAAAAAATAATTATTGATGGTGTTCCTTGGCTTTCTGGAACTACCCATCAAGTAATTTCTGATCGTAATGAAACTATCACTTTTGCCTGTGCTGCCCTTGCTACCAAAGGTTCAGTTAATATTCTTCGCTGTGATCCAAAAATTATTAAAGCATTTTTAGACGCCATTGAAAAAATGGGTGCCAAAGTTTTTTGTGGCAAAGACGAAGTAAATATTTCCTGGGTGGCACCGCTTAAAGCCATTGATATTGAAACCTCACCTGAGCCGGGATTTATGACCGATTGGCAAGCTATATTTTCTCTAATACTCGCCCAATCTGTTGGTGTTAGTACTGTTATCGAAAGAATTTTTCCCAGCCGTTTTCAACACATTCCTAATTTAAATAAAATGGGTGTTAAAACAGTTTTTTTTAATCCCAAGGTTGACGATCCAAAAACTTATTATGATTTTAATCCCGAAAGCGATAAACCAGAATATTTTCATGGAGTTAAAATTTATGGTCCAACTAAATTAAAAGCCACCGACTTTACTATCAGCGATCTTCGCGCTGGCGCTAATGCCACTTTAGCTGCTTTGGCTGCTGAGGGAACTTCAACTATTAATAACGTTGAATTTATTGAACGTGGCTATGAAAAATTAGCCGATAGATTAAAGGCACTTGGAGCCGATATTACTTATATTAAAACTTAATTATGATTCATCTATACCTTGGACTTTTATTATTTTCCTTTATTATTACTAGTATTTTAGTCATCCCTTTTATAAATCTTTTATATCGTTTAAAATTTCAACGTCAAAATCAACATACTTTAGATGCTCAAAATAATCGAACACCCATTTTTGACCAATTTCACAATAAAAAAGCTGGAACTCCAGTCGGTGGGGGACTGCTAATTATTGTATCAGTTTCAATACTTTTTGCCTGTCTTCTGCCGATATTACAATTTAGTAAAATTTTTATTTCAAGCAACTACAAATTAAATTTGGAATTAGAGGTTATATTTTTAACTTTTATCAGCTTTGGATTATTAGGCTTATATGACGATGTTCACAAATTTTTTAATTTTCAAAAAAATGGTTTTTTTGGTCTTCGTATGAAACACAAACTTATTTTACAACTGTTAGTCGCTAGCTTTATTTCCTTTTTAATATATTTTCGCCTAGGAATTAATTTTATTTACATCCCATTTTTGGGCGCAGTTACTTTGGGAATATTTTTTATTCCTATCTCAACCTTAATTATTACTGCTTTTGCCAATTTTTTTAATATTACCGATGGCCTTGATGGCTTATCTTGTGGAATTTTAGTTATTTCTCTCTTTGCGTTTTGGATTTTAGCCGGATCATCGCTTGACACTCCTATTACCCTATTTATTGCCTTGTGGATTGGATCACTAATTGCCTTTCTTTATTTTAATATTTATCCTGCCAGACTGTGGTTGGGTGATGTCGGTTCAATGTCTTTTGGCGCTACTATTGCCGTTATCGCTGTATTACTTGGCAAAATTATTCCATTAATAATCGTTGGGCTACCATTTATTATCGAAGGAATAACTAGTGGACTTCAAATACTGTCAAAAATTTATTTAAAAAAGAAACTTTTTCCCGCTGCCCCAATTCATCTAACTTTACAAAAAGCCGGCTGGGAAGAACCAAAAATTGTTTTCCGTGCCTGGCTCGCCACTATTATTTTAGCTATATTTGCCTTATGGTTGGGGATAAATTAAGCAGCTATTTAGGGTTACCCTATTTTTCTAATGTTGGTCGGCATAAAGTAATGTCTCGAAATAATGCCTTAGTGGGAAAGGGCAGTGCCAAAGAAATAGCTCTCCAAACAATTGAATTTGCCAATCTTCAAAATGTAAAACTTTTAGAACTGACACCACCACAAATATATAATTTTCAGAAAAAAAATCATTTAGGTATTGACTGTTCGGGACTAGTTTGCCATTTGCTTGATTTAAAATATGACGTTCGTAAAACCTCGGCCGATATGCTCACTTCAGCTCCTATTTCTAAACCAGTAAAAAAACTAATGAAAAATGATTTAATTCGTCAAAAAAATGGTAAACATGTCTTGTTGGTTTTAAATGTCAATAAAGATTTAGTTACCTATGTTCATTCATCTGTTGCCAATCATGGAGTTGTTGTCGAAACCAAAAAACTAAAAGATATCCCAAATGATGGTTTCTGGCGAATAAATTGATGAAAATTTCCCAAAAATATCTTCTAATTTTAAGTATCATTTTTTTATTAATTATTTTAGGAGTATTAATTTGGCAAATAAACAAATTAAATAATATAAAACCAAATATTATTATTCCGTCTCCAACTCCGATTCTTCCCACACCCACCCCCGATCCTGACAGACCAATTTCTGTCCTACTGTTGGGCTATGGTGGAGGAACTCACGATGGTGGTAGTTTAACTGATTCTATTATAGTTGCTCAAATTAGACCACATGATCAAAAAATAAATTTATTTTCTATTCCCCGTGATTTATGGATAAATGTTTCAACCAATAGTTCTACTCCAAATTTCGCCAAAATAAATTATTTATATCCATCAACTGATTCAAACACCACCAAAACCATTGTTTCAAAAATATTGGGAATCAATATTGATTATTATCTAGCTCTCGATTTTAATGGTTTTACCAAAGCTATCGACCAATTGGGTGGTATAGATTTAAAAATAACTAAAACCTTTGAAGATCCTTTTTATCCTATAGATATTGGCACCACTGATACTTGTGGTAAATCTATTGAAGATATTAAAGCGATTGAAGCAACAATGTCTGGCGACAAACTGGATCAACAATTTACCTGTCGTTACGAAACTTTAATATTTAATGTTGGCACCACCCACCTAGATGGCATTACCGCCCTCAAATATGCCCGTTCCCGGCATTCCACCACTGATGGTGGAGACTTTAATCGTGGCCTTCGTCAACGTCAAGTTATATTGGCTATCCGTGACAAAATAATAAACTTAAATTTTTTTGCTAAAATTGTTCCCATTATCAAAACGTTAAAATATCATTTATTTACAGACATTGCCACATCTGACATCGAAAAATATTTACTCAAAGCTTATGAATTTTCCAAATACAAAGTCGAATCTTTTGCTTTAACTGACAAAAATGTTTTAATGATGTCAACTTCCAATCGTCAATCAATTTTAATTCCAACCACTGGAATTGACCAATACCAATCAATTCAATCCTATGTCGCCTCCGTTTCCGCCAACCGATAAATTATTTTTCTTCCACCAAAGTTTGATATTTAACCGGATCCAAAGACAACAATTCAACTTCAGTTCCACACTCTTGGCATTCAAGAATATCACCTACAGCTAATTCATTTTCACTTTTAATTTCTGCCCCACAATCAGGACACATGATTTTTTGTTGAGTTTGCTTCATAATATACCTATTATATGACACCTCTTATCAAAATTGGTAATGTCTATTTCAAACGCGAAGACCACAATATCACTGGTAGTGCCAAAGACCGCAGTATTTCGCTACAGGTCAATTATTTAAAAAAGATGGGATATTTATCAGCCGTTATTTCTTCAACCGGCAACGCCGCTATTTCTGCCCAATATTTTTGCCTGAAATATGGTATTAATTTAACCATTTTTGTTTCACCTCACACCGACAAGTCAAAATTAAAATTAATTGCCAATTATATCGTCTCGTCCCGACCAATTTCTGACGCTTTTAAATATGCCAAAGAAAATCACTCCTATTTACTCCGACAATCAACCGACCCCATTGCCCTTCGAGGCTATGGACAAATTGCCCGCGAAGTAGTCAAACAGCTACCCCAAGTTTCCTCAATTTTTGTCCCTATTGGTAGTGGTACAACTTTACTAGGAATATCATCAAAAATACCTTACTCTATACCTATTTTTGGGGTACAACCAGCCTCCCACTGCCCCATTGCTTCAAACTTTGACCATGATTTTGTTCCTGAAGAATCAACCACTACTGACGCTCTTGGTGCTAAACTATTACCTCTTAAAAATAAAGTTATAAAAGCTATCAATGATCATTTGGGACAAGGCGTAGTTGTTCAAAACAAACAAGTGTTACAATCACAAAATTATTTATTAGCCAATAATATTGCCACTTCTCCCGAAGGTGCATTGACCCTAGCCGGACTAAATAAAATAAAAAATCAAATTGATATTGGCCAATTTCCCGTCATAATTTTAACTGGAGCAAAAAGATGACCATTCAAAATTATATAAATAAATTACCCATCGATTTTTTCTTTTTAGTCGTCGATTCCAACCTCGATATAAAGTGTCCCCAGTTAAAAAATTTTTATACCATATATGATCCAAAATTAGATCAAAAAAATAGTGGATATTTATTGTCCCAACCATCAACCATAAATTTTATAAAAAATACCATAAAAAAATCTGGACATCAGGCAGCCATTATCCCATTCAAACCTTCGGCAAAAATTGATTTAATTTGCCAACAAAACAATTGGATAGGTGTTTGCAACCCTGCCCCACTTAATCGTTTACTTGAAGATAAAATAAAATTCCCCAACATAATCAAAGATATTCCCCAAATCCCATTTGTAATTGCTCCATATACCAAACTAACTGTCGATAAATTAATTAAAAAATACAAAAAAATAGTTGTCCAAACTCACTTTGGCTGGGCCGGAAATAGTACCAAGCTAATTGTAAATTATGACCCGACCATTATACCTGAAAATACACTCTGTAAATTTTCACCTTATTTAAAGGGATATTCTCTTTTAAACAATTGTTGCCTTACTAAATCTGAGCTACTTCAAAGTCCACCCGGACTTCAATTTACTGGACTAAAAGAATACACTAATAATCCATTTGCTACTGTTGGTCGACAATGGCCATCAATGGCCCCATTAACAATTATCAATCAAGTCAAAAACATAACCAATAGTTTTAGCAAAATTCTTAAAAAACTAAAATATCGTGGCTTTTTTGGTTTAGATTTTTTTGTATCCAAAAACAAGGTCTATTTACTTGAGTGCAATCCTCGACTAACTGCTTCCTTTGCCTTTTATACAGATATTGAATTAAAAGCCAAAATTACCCCACTTTTTTACTATCATCTTTTAGAATTTACCAGTCCTATTACTATTCTTAAGGAAAATCGTTTTAACAATAAAAAAATTATTGGTTCGGAATTAACAAAACGGAATAATAACGGAGTTATTATTCAAAAAATTAATAAATACAAGATATTTTCCAAAACTTATAAAAAAATAATCATCAATGTCTAGAACTTGGGCTTACACTTTATCACTAACTGCTATTGGTTTATTTTTTATATCTATTTCAACTTTGTTTGAAGCTCAAAAAAGTTTAGGGGATCCTAATTTTTTTATTCGAAAACAAATTATTTGGATTATTTTTGGACTTGCTGCCATGTTTATAACTTCAAAATTGAATCTTGATTTTATTCGTCGTCAATCATTTGGATTATATCTAATTTCAATATTTTTATTAATCATAATTTTTATCCCCGGTATTGGTCAAAAAGCTCTAGGAGCTAGCCGATGGATTAATTTAGGATTTTTTAATTTTCAACCATCAGAATTATTTAAGTTAACCGCTATTATCTTTTTTCCGGCTTTATTTACTAGCGAAAAAGAAACCGGATTTAAACATTTGCTTATTTTTTTACTTCCTGCCTTTTTTTTAATAGTTTTAGAACCAAATTTAAGCACCGCCTTATTAATTTGTGCTATTGTTGTTTCAGCTTATTATTTATCCGGTGGACCAATTTTACCAATCTTTACTACATTTTTACTTTTTTCATTTATTGGTACCGCCCTGATTTTTTCCTCTCCTTACCGCAAAGCTCGCTTTGATACCTTGGTTAACATTGAACAAAACAGTGATTTAAATTATCATAGTCAACAAATAATAATATCTTTGGCGGCTGGCGGATGGTCAGGCAGGGGAATTGCTAATTCCGAACAAAAATATAAATTTTTACCCAAAATTAGTACTGATTCGATTTTAGCTATTATTGGTGAAGAAACCGGTTTTATTGGACTCTTAGCTTTAACCTATTTATATATTTCTTTTATTTCCTTTTTATTTAAACTAGCCGGCATAGTTCCCGATATGTTTGAGCGAGTTTTGATTTCATCTTTTGCTTGTTGGATTTCCTATCAGGCATTAATCAATTTTGCCGCTATTGTTGCCTTAATTCCTTTAACCGGTGTCCCTTTTCCTTTTATTTCATACGGCGGTTCATCATTATTATCAATAATGGTTACCTGTGGGCTAATTGCAAATATCGAACGAAAATATTCACACTTGTTATACTTAAAGCATGGGAATTACAAAAAAGATAATCATCACCGGCACTCATCTCACTCCCGCCATTGAATTAATAAATCAATTAAAGGAAGATTCTATCAATTGGGACATATATTATATTGGTCGAAATTATAATTCACACGAAAAAACAACTCCTTCCATCGAATCTGTTTCTATCCCCAAACTTGGAGAAAAATTTTACGGTTTTGATAGTGGAAAACTAGATAGACGTTGGCTTCCCAACACCATTGCTGGTATTCCCTTAACTGTAAAATCTTTATTTCAAATATACAAACTAATTCAAAAAATAAAACCTGATGTTGTCGTTTCATTTGGTGGATACATCTCAGTCCCTGTTATTTTCAATTCGTATTTACAAAAAATTCCCTCAATTACTCACGAACAAACCAGTACTCTAAGTCTTTCTACTAAAATTAATTCAAAATTCACTAACAAAATTGCTCTTTCTTTTCCCACCAACACCAACAACAATAAATACGTTGTTACTGGAAACTTACTAAGACGAGAAATATTTAATAACAAATCTGCTTTTTTTGAAAAACAAAAAATAAAACTACCAATTATTTTTGTAACTGGAGGCAATCAAGGTTCGGCAATTCTAAATCAAAAAATTATTGATATTTTGCCAAAACTAACTGATAAATACTTTGTCATTCATCAAACAGGTAGTCAAAATTATTCTCCATCAAAAAATTATTTACCTATCAGTTTTATAGAAGATATTGGTTGGATTTTAAATCACGCCAATATAATAATTGGTCGGGCTGGCGCTAACACCTGTCAAGAAATTATTGCTCTAAATAAAAAATCAATATTAATTCCTTTGAAAGTCAGTCAACAAGACGAACAAAACAAAAATGCTATTTTAGTCAAACAAAAATTACCCAATACCATCATAATCTTCGAAAAAGATTTAAACTCAAATACTTTATTAAAATCAATTGAAACTCTAATAAATACCAAACAAATATCAAAAACAAAATCATCTATTAACTACAACCTACTAAATCTTATTAAAACCCTCTAAAATAGAACTATGCCTCATTTAAAAACTATCGCCTGTCTTGACATTGGAACTAGCAAAATTACTACCATTATTGCTCAAATAGATAATGATTCAACTACACCAAAAGTCATAGGTGTCTCTTCAGTTAGTGCTAAAGGCTTTAAAAAAGGTCAAATTATTAATCTAGATCTAGCTTCAAAAACTGTTACCGAATCAATTGAATCAGCCGAAAGGATGGCCGGTTTAGAATTAAATCAAGTTTTTGTATCACTGACCGCTCCTCATTTTGAATCAATTAATTCTCATGGTGTTACGGCTGTAGGCAATCCTAATGGCGAAATTAGCAATGATGACATCTTTCGAGCTATCGAAGCTGCCAAAGCCATATCGCTACCAGCCAACAAAGAAATAATTCATTGCATCCCTCGAATTTTTACGGTTGATGGTCAAGATGGTGTGGTTGATCCAATTGGAATGAACGGTGTCCGTCTTGAGGTTGATTCACATTTAATTTTGGCTTCAACTCCGGCCTTAAAAAATTTAACTAAGTGTTTAGAAGACATTAATTTAAAAATATTATCTTTGGCTTATTCTGGTTTAACTGCTGCCAAAGCGTGTTTATCAGAAACAGAAAATGAATTAGGTGTCGCCCTAGTTGATATTGGTGGTTACAACACTACTGTCACAATTTTTATTGACAATTCACCGGCGTGTTCTTTTTGTTTACCGATTGGCGCCAATAACATCACTGCTGATTTAGCTATCGGTTTAAGACTTCCTTTAATTGATGCCGAAAAAATTAAAATCCGTTTAGCTCAACTATCAGACAAAAAAGGCTTTAATGATGAAATTGATTTATCAAATATTGGTATTAGCTCGGAAAATAATAAATTATCTATTTCATCAACTATAAACGGTATTATAAAACCTCGAATCGAAGAAATTATTCACCTTCTATGGCAAGAAATTTGTAATCATGGTTTTCAAAATTTAATTCCGGCTGGTATAGTTTTTACCGGTGGGGGAGCCAAAACTGTTGATTTGAAAAATATTGCTCTTAAAATTATTCCTTTACCAATTCGAATAAGTGAACCCGTTTCGCTTGATGGTTTAATGGATGATATGACTTCGCCTGCCTACAGTAGTACTATAGGGTCAATTATATATTTTCAGAATTCAAAACAAGTTTCAGTGACCAATAAAAAAAATAATTTACCGTTAAAACAAATATTTGGCAAAATTAAAGATTTTCTAGCTCCATTGCTACCATAAACCATGGGCCTCATTAAAACATTAACCGGACAATTTGCCAAAATAAAAGTCATCGGTGTCGGTGGTGGTGGTAACAACGCCATTAACTCCATGATTAATGAGGATAATATAAAAGGTGTTGAATTTGTGGCTGTTAATACCGATTCTCAGGCACTATTAAATTCACTCGCGCCCATCAAAATTCAAATTGGAGAAAAATTAACCAAGGGACTTGGCGCTGGAGGTGAGCCACAAGTAGGCCAAGAAGCCGCCGAAGAATCACGAGAACGTATCAAAGAAGCCTTAATGGACACTGATATGTTATTTATTACTGGCGGTATGGGAGGTGGTACTTGTACAGGCGCTGCTCCAATTATTGCCGAAATTGCCAAAAAAGAATTAGGAATTTTGACCATTGCTGTTGTCACCAAACCATTTTTATTTGAAGGCTCACGTCGTATGAGTCGGGCCGAAGATGGTTTGTCCCATCTTCGTCAATTTGTTGACACTTTAATTGTCATTCCTAACCAAAAAGTTATGGAAGTAGTTAACAATCAAGCTACTTTATTAGAAGCATTTAAAATTGCCGACAATGTTTTAACTAAAGGCACTAAGGCCATTGCAGATTTAATTACCACTACTGGTTTAATTAATTTAGATTTTGCCGATATTAAATCGGTTATGAGTAATGCCGGAACTGCTTTAATGGGTGTTGGTGAAGCCGAAGGTGAAAATCGTGCCCGCAAAGCCGTCGAATCAGCTATCGATTCTCCCTTAGTTGAGGCAGATATTGATGGTGCTCGTGGAGTCTTGATCAATATTAATGGCGGACCAGACATAACCATGGCTGAAATTGAAGATGCTGCCAAAACTATTACCAGTCATGTTGCCCCAGACGCCAACATTATTTTTGGAGCCTCGATTGATCCAATTTTAACTGGAAAAATAAAAATAACCGTTATTGCTACTGGTTTTGATAATTCTAAAATTCATTATGCCAATATTAAAAAAGTTCAATTGGAACAACCAACCCAAGAACCATTACTATCTGGCGAATATAAAGATATTTTACAAGACCAAGTTATTCCCGAAGGTCTTGATATTGAAACCGATTTTGACATCCCTGCTTTTTTAAGAAAATAAGAAAATAAATTTCTGTTATATAATTACCTATGTCTTATTTCTCAGACCTTCCTCAAAATCCAGATTTTCCAAAATTAGAAAAGGAAATTATGGAGTGGTGGAATCAAAACGATATTTTAAATAAATATCTTCATCGCAATGATAATTCTGATAAAAAATTCTCTTTTATTGATGGTCCAATTACCGCCAATGCTCCTATGGGAGTTCACCATGCCCGCGGTCGTACTTTAAAAGACGTTTTTCAAAGATTCAAAAATTTACAAGGGTATGCCCAGCGTTTTCAAAATGGATTTGATTGCCAGGGTTTATGGGTTGAAGTTGAAGTTGAAAAAGATGCCGGTTTTAATTCCAAAAAAGATATTCAAAATTTTGGATTAGATAATTTTACCAATGCTTGTCTCGCCCGTATCGACAAATTTTCCCAAGTTCAAACCGAACAATCAAAACGATTAGGTTATTTTATGGATTGGGAAAATTCATATTACACCAATTCTAAAACTAACAATTTATATATCTGGCATTTTTTAAAAATAATCCACCAAAAAGGTTGGCTTGATTTACGTAAAAGCGCCACCACCTGGTGTCCTCGCTGTGAAACTGGGTTATCTCAACACGAACAGGCCGATGGTTACAAAGACATTACCGATACTTCTGTTTACGTTTACTTTAAATTAAAAAATAAAGAAAACGAATATATATTAGCTTGGACAACTACACCTTGGACTTTAACCGCCAATGTACTATTGGCGATTAACACCCAATATTCCTATGTTAAGGCAAATTACGACAATAAAATAATTTATTTAGCCAAAGATGCTGCTATTAGATTAGGCTTAAATGATTATCAAGATATTGATGCCAAATCATTATTAAATTTAAAATACGAATCATTATTTGATTTACCGAATCAAAAAAACATAGATCATTTTGTGACTGAATGGAAAGAAGTGACACCACAAGAGGGGACTGGAGTAGTTCATATTGCTCCAGGTTGTGGCCAAGAAGACTATGAATTGGGCAAAAAATTAAATGTCCCTATGCCATCTCCCTTAAACGAACAAGGTCATTTTGGTCCAGATTATGGCGAATTTACCGGTTTATATGCACATGGGGTTAAAGATTTAGTTTTTGAAAAATTAAAAAATATTGGGGCATTTTTTAAAACCGAAGAAATTACTCATCGTTATCCTCATTGCTGGCGATGTAAAACAAAATGTCTTTTTCGTTTAGAAAATAGTTGGTATATTAAAACCGATGAAATTAGACCAAAAATGAAAACTGCTAGTGCTAAAGTTGAATGGCATCCAAAATTTGTGGGACAAAGAATGCAAAATTGGCTTGATTCTATGGATGATTGGATGATAAGTCGCTCTCGATATTATGGATTAGCCCTTCCTTTTTACAAGTGTAATTGTGGTGAATTAACCGTAGTTGGGTCATTGGAAGAATTAAAAAAATTATCTACCAATCCAAAAGAAGTAGATAATTTAAC
>JAHFKH010000008.1:18861-26707 GCA_023245435.1 Candidatus Shapirobacteria bacterium
ATTCATCGACCGTGGATTGATGCCATTAAAATAAAATGTCCAAAATGTGGTCAAGAGGTCAGCCGTGTCACCGAAGTTGGTGATTGTTGGCTTGATGCTGGAGTCGTTCCCTTTTCTACTTTAAAATATTTAACCGATAAAGATTATTGGCACAAATGGTTTCCCGCCGACATGGTTTTGGAAATGACTGAGCAAGTCCGACTATGGTTTTATTCGATGTTATTTTTTGGGGTTACTTTGCAAGATTCTATTCCATACAAAACCGTCGTGACTCACAGTGAAGTTCGTGATGAAAAAGGCGAACGAATGTCCAAAACCAAAAAAAATGGAATACCATATGACGAAGCTGTTGAAAAAATGTCAGCTGACGCTATGCGCTGGCTATATTGTTTACAAAAACCGTCATCAAACGTAAATTTTGGTTATAACGTCGCTGATGGAGTTAAGCGAGAATATATTTTATTACTGTGGAATACATATCGTTTTTTCACTCAACACGCCAATTTAGAAGATTGGAAACCTTCCTCTAGCCCGTCGGTAGACGGACGTAGTAATCCCCTCGATAAATGGATTTTATCCCGACTCAATTCAACAATTGAAATTGTCACTAAAAACCTTAACCACTTTGGAACTGCTACCGCCACTCAATCAATTCAAAATTTTGTCACCGATTTATCGACTTGGTATATTCGTCGCAATCGTGATCGGACCGATAATTTTGAATTACTCTATTTGATATTCACCAAACTTTCAATAATTATCTCACCTTTTACTCCATTTTTAGGTGAAATTTTACACAAAAATTTGGCGACTGATACACTTTCTGTTAATTTAGAAAATTGGCCTGTATCCGATAAATCATTAATTAATTTGGATTTGGAATCACAAATGGACAAGGTTCGAAAAATTTGTCAAGACATTCATGCTGCTCGACAACTGGCAAACTTAAAAATCCGACAACCTTTAAATTCGGTTACTATAACAGAAAAATTTAGCGATGAATTGCTGACAATTATTAAAGATGAAACCAATATAAAAAATATTAATATTGGTACAAATTTTTCGCTCGATACTAATTTAACTCCAGAATTAATTGCCGAATGCGAATATCGTGATTTTGTCAGAAACATTCAAGTTTTACGCAAAAATCAAGGTTTTGAAGTTAAAGATAAAATAAATATAGTCGCTCCAACCTGGCCCCAAATTTTTGAATCGGAAATTCTTGCTAAAACTTTAGCTATTTCGATTAAAAAAGGTGATATTCTCACCATTACCAAAGCCTAATGTTGTTCAACCATCGTTTATTTCCAGTTGTCTCGGCTCTACTAATTTTGTTTTGTCTAAATTTGTTAATGATTTCTTCTTTGGCCCCCCAATTATTGGGTAAACAAATACTCGCTTGGGTTATTAGTTTTATTTTATTTTTTATTGGCACTCAAATTAATCCCAATCTTAATCAAAAAAGTCGATGGATACTTTTTGTTGGTTCATGTCTTTTATTATTAACTCCCATAATATTGGGCAATATTACTCGCGGTTCACGTCGTTGGATAAACATTGGTTCACTGTCTATTCAGCCCAGTGAAATTGTCAAACCTCCATTAATGCTTTTTTTAGCTTCAGGGCAATTACCCTTACTTCATTTTATTCCTATTTTTATTGTCGCCTCACAACCGGATTTAGGCTCGGCCATCACTTTGTTTGTTCTAATGATTCCCATTATTTTATATTCGCCTAAATTATTTAAACTTGCCATAGTCGCCACGATTTGTCTTTTGTTAATCTCCCCGCTTATATGGAAATATGTTCTTCACGATTATCAAAAAAACCGAATTGAAACTTTTCTTGAACCACAACATGATCCACTCGGACAAGGATACAATTTAATACAATCACAAATTGCCGTTGGATCTGGTGGTTTATTTGGTAAAGGTTATCGTCAAGGAACCCAAGGTCAATTATTATTTTTACCCGAAAAACACACTGATTTTATTTTTGCCGCTACCGCCGAAGAACTCGGTTTGGTTTCTGTTTTACTAATATTTTTTGCCTATTTTTTATTAATTACCTCACTATTAACCAAAGCTTATGACACCAAACACAACAAAACCTTGTTTTTATTTACTCTTGGTATTTGTTTTGAAATTTGGACACAAGTAGTCATCAACATTGGCATGAATATTGGATTATTGCCAGTTACCGGCATTCCTTTG
The DNA here is from genome assembly GCA_023245435.1 of Candidatus Shapirobacteria bacterium. Classification (GTDB taxonomy): domain Bacteria; phylum Patescibacteriota; class Microgenomatia; order UBA12405; family UBA12405; genus UBA12158. Next base: position 21,075 of record JAHFKH010000008.1, read on the forward strand.
CCATTTTTATCAGTCGGTGGTTCATCGCTGATGGCTCTATTATTTTCGATTGGTGTGATATACTCAAACTTATGAAATACGCAATTATAGCCACTTCTGGCACCCAATATCGTGTCGAGGAAGACCAAATCATCACTGTCGACAAATTAGAGGGTGAAAAAGACTCGACTGGCACAATTAAATCGGTTTTATTAATCGTCGACGACGACAAAATTAAAATTGGTACTCCAGAAGTCAAAGACGCTACCGTTGAATACAAAATAGTTAATCAATATCAGGGTGACAAAGTTCGCGTTTCCAAATTTAAAGCCAAATCACGTTATCGCAAAACTATGGGTTTTAGAGCCCAATTAACCGATATTAAGATTTTAAAGATTAATTTATAATTCGTAATTCGTAATTTTTAATTTAAATATATGGCACATACAAAATCACAAGGTAAAACAAATCAGAAATCAAATCGTCCCGGGCAAAGACTGGGGATTAAAAAATCTGGTGGACAAAAAGTTGCTGTTGGTCAAATTATTGCCCGTCAAGTTGGTTCCAAATATCATTCTGGTTTAGGTACCAAACTCGGCAAAGACTTTACTATTTATGCTATCCGTCCTGGTATTGTCAAATTTATAAATAAATTAGGCAAGAAATTCATCACCGTCATCAAACCAATAGTAAAAACTGTCAAAAAAGAGACCAAAGTTGTTGAGAAAAAAGTAACAGTTAAAAAAGTTGTCGCCAAAAAACCTGCTGTTAAGAAAATTGTTGCTAAAAAAGTAATTAAATAATTGACCTAGTTCGTCATCTTTTTCACGAGGTGTTTTCATAGTATAGTTTTACTATGAAAGATATCACTCAAATCCCCACCAACCAGCTTGAACCCAATCCACTCCAACCACGAGGAATTATCAATCCTGATTCCGTCACCGATTTGGTCGAATCAATTCGTGAACACGGTATTCTTGAACCTTTAATTGTTGCCCAAACACCGGCCGGATTTCAAATAATTGCCGGTGAACGACGTTGGCGCGCCGCTCGTATTTTAAAATTACCCTATGTTCCCGTTATCATCAAAAAAGTAAATCCTCAACAAATGTTGGAAATGGCCATTGTTGAAAATGTCCAACGTCAAGATTTAAATCCAATTGAGCGCGCTAAGGCCTTTAATCGGCTCAGAGAAGAATTTAATTTAGATAATCACGCCATAGCCAAGAAAGTTAGCAAAAGTGTTCCTTACGTCATAAATGTTCTTAAACTATTAACTCTTCCCGATGCCATAAAAGATGGTTTACTTTCTGGTTTAATTTCCGAAGGTCATGGTCGTGCTTTGGGAGGAATTGGTGATACCAGACTAATGATTGAAGCCTATAAAATAATTATTCGAGAAAAAGCTTCTGTTCGTCGCGCCGAAGAAATTGCTCGCCGAATGCGCCAAAAAATTGATGAAGGTCTGGTTCCAATTACCGCCGAAAATATTCCCCAGTTTTTACGTTCTCGAATGGATAGTATCAGCCAAGATTTTGAATCAACATTTGAAGAAAAAACTACCAAAGTAAAAATATCTCAAACAAATGTTTATACCAAAGTTATTTTTCAATTCAAGGGTCCCATGGACCAAAGATTTGAACAACTTCAAATTTTATATCAAGAAATTTGTAAAAAACCGTTAACTAAAATCGAATCGTAGGTACCAAACCCACTGAAGCAATCGGCCAATACTTAAAAAACGCCCTCCCAACAATCAAACTTTTTTTAATTGGACCAAATTCACGACCATCACGAGAATGACTTCGATTGTCACCAAAAGGTAAATACATGCCCGGTGGAACAACCACTTCTTCACCTTCTTTACAAAATTCACCCGAATCTGACACAAAATCACTTGGTAAAAAAGATTGATCAAGTAACTGACCATTTAAATAAACCTTACCACCTTCAACTTTTACTCGATCTCCCGGTATTCCCATAACTCTTTTAATATATTCGCATTCGTTTTCGGAACAAGGTTCGGATGGGGGAGCCTTAAACACAATTACATCACCTCGTTTCGGTTCAGAAAATTGATAAGTTAATTTATCAGTCAATAAATATTCACCATTAACAAAATTGGGTAACATTGAATTACCTTTAACTTCGTTTGGCTGAGCTACAAATAAATACATCAAAACAAACACCGACAAAGCCAAAACAATCGATTGGACAAACTCCAAAATAAAATTACCAATCGAAAATCCCGCTTGTGATTTAAATTTTTCTATCATAGCTTCCAGTTTAACTGTTTTATATGTATAATCCAACTACCAATTCGGCCGCTTGGCTCAGTGGTAGAGCATTCCATTCACATTGGAAAGGTCAGTGGTTCGATCCCACTAGCGGCCACATCACATGTTATTCTAAATTATGTACAATTTATTACTCGCGTTTTTGGCTAGTATTTTCTCTTTTCAAACCCCTCTTGCCTCAACTAATATTGTTAGTGATTATGACCCAAGCCAAAATGTGGCAATTTTTAACAATCAAGAATTACCCATTCCTCCACAAAAATTTGCCGAAACAAAAATACTAGGTGACTCCGATACCTCAGCTAATAAACGCATTGAAGTAAATTTAACAAACCAAACATTAACTGCATACGAAAACGACAATATTGTTGGTAGCTTTCTTATATCCTCAGGTAAATGGAATCGAACTCCAGTTGGTACTTATAAAATTTGGGCAAAAGTAAAGTCACAAAAAATGTCAGGAGGGTCAAAAGAATTAGGAACATATTATTATTTACCAAATGTTCCATATATTATGTTTTTTTACAATGATAGTGTTGCCAAAAAATTAGGTTTTAGTTTACACGGAACCTATTGGCACAACAATTTCGGCGTCCCTATGTCGCACGGTTGTATTAATATGAAAACATCAGAAGCTCAAATTATGTTTAACTGGGCCGACGAAAATACCCCCATCATTATCTTTGGAAAATATATCTACTAATGCCACATCATATCAAAAATTTTATCTGCCAATAAATACCTTCCATAATTTGGGGTAGATAACAATTCTTCACCTTGAATATAATTTAAAGATTGCCACACGGTAGGATTTAATACTTTTTTATTGACAAAAGATTTAGAAACCAAAGCTAATGTTTTTTGGCTATTACTAATACCATAATTTGGATTTGAAACTTCAATATTTATTATCATTTCTAGATAGTTAATCATTTGCCAAGTAATAATCGTTTCAAGTTTTTGCTTTCTAAATAACATATACGAATCAATTAAATTTAACCTATTTTTGGCAATAATAGCCTTTTTCATATTTTTCAAGTTTATATTAATTGGAAACTCAGTAAGTAAGATATTGGTTTCTCTCAACATTTGCTCATACCAATAATCAATTAAATTAACTGATATATTTTTTGTTTCTCCAATTGAAATATTTCCTTCAGTATATTTCCAACTTTCATCATCGGCACTATTCCCCATTACTAAATGATAAATCCCATTTGAAACCCCAGTTAGCTTAACCACACAATCAGATATGTTTTTATTTGCCACCAATATAAATCCATCAGTATCCGTCAAATCATTGTCACCACAATTTACCAACATTGATGCCGGTGATCCTATATAAAATACCGCTCCATTAAAACTAGGTAAAGTAATTTCAGTAATAGTTTTTCCTAAACCCAATTGTGCCAACACCAAATTAACCGATTTATTTGGTACTTCACCATGGTTTGCCACCACGTTCACTCCACCGTCATCCATAAAACTCGCACTTTTTTTTAATACTGTTCCATCGCCATCTGTTTCAACATAACTAATTGGTCGACCCTGACTCCATTGTCCCAAAACCGAATCAAATATAGTTCTGTCAGTTAAATTTATCCATTCTTTGGTTTCAAAACCTAAACCAGTTACCGCTAAAAATTTATCATAAATTGAAGAAACAGTTAAATTTTTATTATTTAAATAATTATTTTGCGGTGGCGAAATAATTACTTCATTTTTCTTTAAATAATCAAATGTGGGCAATAAATCATTTAACGATGGGGCAAAATTTCTTATAGTTTCAACTGCCGTTTGATAACGTCCACGCTGTAATGCTAACAATATGTTTAATGCAATCGAAGAATGGTCAGTTGGGTTTGAAATTTTTGCTCCATTCCACATTTCATAAACATTAACTGCTCCAAAATTGGGGCTAGCCAGAGTTATAATTTTATTTACTTTATCAGGATTTTCTTGAGTCCAAATTCTTCCTATTAATCCACCAAAACTATGTCCTACAATATCAACTTTCTCTCCCGAAATTAATCCTAAATTATTTACATATAAGTTAAAGTCAGCAATTTGATTTGCCAACGGTTTTCGCCAATCGTAATTGTACACAAAATAATTTTGGTTTAAAACCAAACCATTACTTTCAAATCCGCTAAACATCGAATCATAATTTTTGGCAAATGATGTACCGTTATACATATAGTATATCGTATTTGCCTATTAACACGCCATATTTGTCTTGCTTCTTAATGTGGTTAAAACACTACATTTGGTTTGCACTATATTCTATATTCAATGTGAACGGACTCTCCATTAACACTTACTTTTTCAACAAGTTGATACATTAATGATTTTTGTTTTTCTGGCGATAGTTTTTCAAATGTCTCAGGAAAATTCTTAATTAGCTTTTTAAAATCTTTGCTTTTGTCTTTTGTGTGATCTAACTGTTTTATTTCTTTGTTTATATTCTCAATTTCTAGATTTATTCTAATATTGCTTTTATCCAATTCTTTTTTTTCTTCTGAAAATTCGGAAAGATTCATTACTTCATTTTCGTAGGCTTTGAGTATGCGGTTTTGCTTTTTAATGTTTGATTCAAGTGATTTGGTTAGTTTACTTTTGGTATTTCTTAAGTCTTCAAGTTTGTTTTGAGCGCTTGTGTTGATATATTCATTTGGTGTATCAACTCCTTTGGTTAATTTTGTTATTTCTTCAATAACGGTTTTATCAATTTTATTAGCTGATACGACATATCCCTTACAGGTATTAAAATAAACGTGACTTCGGCAAATGTAATATGAGTGAAGTCTTTCTTTTGTTTTACCCTCTCTTCTAGTAACAAAATATGCTCTTTTTTGGCAACGTTTACAGAATACCAACCCTGAAAGTAGTCCTGGTGAGCCTATAGCCCGACCTGGAATTTTTCCCCTTAGTTGGAGCCTGTCTTGTACTCTGTCAAATTGTGCTTTATTTATTATTATTTCGTGAGTTCCTTTTGCAAGAATAACTTCATTTTTATTTGCGATAATTCTTTTTACTGTTCCCGATGCGTTTCTTGCTTGCTGATATTTCCGACCTTTCATACTCCCCCATCGGACCATTCCAGTATAAGTTGGGTTTTTGAGAATATATCGTATACCTCTATGTGTCCATGATTCTAACCCCGTTTTTCCGCTTGGAGATTTAATTCCGATTGAATTAAGATGACAATTGATATATTTGATAGATTTTTTATCTTTGTCGTATAAATCAAAAATTTTCTTAACAATTATTGCTTCCTCTGGAACAGTCACAACTTTTCTTGTTGGTTTGTCAGCTTTTACAATAAATATTCTCTTATATCCATATGGAACACGGATA
>JAHFKH010000042.1 GCA_023245435.1 Candidatus Shapirobacteria bacterium
TAGACGAGGAAACCGCTGGTGCGCCAGTTGTCCCAACCGGGGCATTGCTGGGTAGCTACGTTTCTATTAGATAACTGCTGAAAGCATCTCAAGCAGGAAGCTGACCCCAAGATAAGGAACCCTTTCTGTCGCAAGACAGATGAAGATCGCCGGGAGACTACCGGTTAATACTTTGGCAATGGAAGACCCGTAAGGGTTTAAGTTTACCAATGGAAAGATCGACGAAATTTCACTTTTATATGACAGCTCAACTTAGGTACCAAGATTCTAAATACAAACCCTTCCGCCCTTCGGGCACCTTCCCTTGACAGGGCAGGTAAATACTAGGGATAATAATTAATTCAGGTTAAGAAACAAAGTTTAGTCTTTGAATTCCGGTCATGCGAGCGAGGTGGCACCACCTTTTCCCATTCCGAACAGAGAAGTGAAACGCCTTAGCGCCGATGATAGTTCCTTCGCAAGGAGGATTGAAAATAGGTCGTGGCCGGAATTGAGAGACTAAATGAAATTAATCCCGTAGAAATACGGGATTTTTTTGTGTTATAATCCGGGATATGGCAGATGAAATAAAAAGAACGTTTGAAAAACCAAGTGAAGGGGAAATTAGATGTAGCCATCCTTGTTTCAAATTGGGAAATGGTCCACTTAGATTTAAAATTGAAGGAGATAATAATCTTTGTAAAGCGGAAGATGGTAAAGATTTGGATTGTGTTTTAGTAAAAAGATGGTTGGGGGCGGAACTTCGAATTATTACTTAATAATTGAAGAAATAATTAATTTTTTTACTATATATATAATATGACTACCTTTAGAGATAATGCGGAGTGTAAAAGAAAAGTACTTGTTGAGATAGAGTACAATTGGGGAGTATATTTTAAGATTAATGGAGAGACAGCAATATGGACGGCTACTAAATCTCGTGATGAAGTCAATATGAAAGTTAGGTTGTGTAGTTTGTGTGATGGGAGTAACTGTGTTTTTGCGGTAAGAGGGGGAGAAGTTTTAAAAATATAATTTTTATTTTTGTGCTATAATCCGGGATATGAATTTCTTTACTAAATTAAAAGAAAATTTCCAAACACGATTAAATGATCTAAAATTTAATGTTGGCGATGAATCATCGAATGTTAAAATTAGAAGGTTTTCTAGTTGTGGCCTCGGAAAAATAAGATGCAATGTACTTTGTACTGGAGGTTTTCTTGATAAAGAACAAAATCCTAATTGTCTTGCATTTGCGAGAGAATATCCAAAAGCACCTCCAAAAAATTGCTATTTAGCAGAGCCAACTGAAGAAAATAAATATCAATAAACCAAAATGAAAGCAATAAGTGTTGAAGGAATTGGACTAAGATTGTTTAATACCGCTAAATATGAAATTGAAGAAGGAAAAAGCAGTTTTGGAGATGAAAAAAAACTATTAAGAGATATGGCAGATGAATTCAAGGGTGTTAATAGTGCAATGGCGGCTGGATTTAGTGACGCTAGAGCAAAATTGCAAAAGGCCAAAAGGGAACGAAGAATATAACAATTTTTGTGATATAATAACCTTGTTTTAAGTTATTTGTTTATTTGAAACTGGACTTGGTTTCAATCACAAATCCCGATAAACGGGATTTTTTTGTATAAAAATGAAAAAAACTAATAAGAAAAAAGCGTTGGCATCGGTGCAAACGATGGGAGATTTGCTAAAGCTAGGGAGTAAAGAAGCCGTTGGCTTTAAAAAAGGACAATCGGTAAAAGGAAAAATAACCGTCATAAAAAATAAATCAATTTTTATTGATATTGGGGGAAAAACCGATGCAGTGGTTTTGGGAAAAGAATTTGAATTTGTCAAAGATTATGTGTCGGACCTAAAAATTGGTGATGAAATTGAAGTTCAAGTAAAATCACCGGAAAATGATAAAGGCCAAATTTTGGTGTCGATTCGGGGAGCAGCCTCGGGTTACGGCTGGAGTTATTTTACCGAAAAAGAAAAGAGTGGTGGAGAAATTACGGTTTTTGGAAAAGAATTAAATCGGGGTGGGGTGGTGGTGACCGCTCCATTTGGATTTTATGGATTTATCCCTGGTTCACAAATTGGTAGCAAATTTGATGGAGATCCAGAAAAATTGTTAAATAAAAAAGTTAAAGCCAAAGTTTTGGAAGTTGATCAAGCTAAAAATAGATTGGTATTCTCCGAAAGATTGGTGTCAGAGCCAAATAAAGTGGGTGAAGAAAGTGATGCAATCGAAGATTTGAAATTGGGTGATGCATTTGAAGCGGAAGTAGTGCGAGTTGAGCCATTTGGTTTGTTTGTGCGAGTGGAAAAAATGTTGAAAGAAGGAATGTTGCGACTTGAAGGATTGGTCCATATTTCGGAAATTTCTTGGGAAAAAATTGATAATGTGGCGACGGTTTATAAATCCAAAGATAGAGTTTCGGTGGTATTGGTCAATAAACAAGATGGACGTTTGCAATTTTCAATAAAACGATTGAAAGATGATCCATGGAAGGAAATTGAAACCAAATATCAAAAAGATAAAGAATTTGATGGTGAAGTCACTAAAATTGCCAACTTTGGGGCTTTGGTTCGACTAGAACCAGGGGTGGAAGGATTGGTCCATATTTCAAAATTGGCGGGAACTACCCTAAAAGAAGGTGAAAAAGTGCAAGTATACATTGAATCGATTGATGTAGCTAAACGCAAAATTTCACTAGGATTGGTAGCGACTGACAAGAAAAACATGTTATATAAATAAAGTTTTGTCGTTGGTGTTAAGATTATTATAATTAATAATTATAATAATCATGAAACGTAAAACTATTGTCAAATCTAAACCTTGGTTAATTATAACTGTGGTAGCTGTTGTTTTTTTGACTTTTGGAGTGGTAAAAGTTTTGGGGCAAGTGGCAGATTTTCCACGAGTAAAAATGGCGTGCGAAGGTAAAAATGGAAATTTAACGGCAATTGATGATGGTTTTAGCATGTTAAAAGATTGTCCTGGTGAGGGGAGAAAAGTATTATTGGGTGAAGAACCAACAGTTTTGGGTGGTGGTAGTGGTTTACCAACTGCGGGAAACGTATTATTTTTAGGCGGATCTATTTTAATGAAAGATGGATCGGTGTGGTATTACTCGGGGGAGAGTTGGACAAAAGATGTGGCAAGAGAATTGCCGACAAGTATAAATTTGTCGGATATTATTCAGTGGGGTGATGATTATTTCTTGACTAAAACTGGTGATGTATATCGTTATGATTATGGTCAATCATGGCGAAATGTGGGTAGTCCAACGTTGTAAAATATAATCTGTTATAATTCGGGCATGGCAATAAGAACGGTAAAAACATGTCCAGAAGTTAATATGTTAGCATTAGTTAATGAGGCAGGTGATTGGTGTAAGGGAGACTGTTTGATTTCTCATAGATTTGCGCTGTGTGAGGTATTTTGTGGTTTGGCAGGAGATTGTGATCGAAAAATAGATAAACCGGTGATAACAAGACAAGTTCCTAGATTAGAGGGGATGACGTGGGATTGAGAAAAAATAGTGACATTGTGTAATGACCTAGAACGAACGAAAATAGGATAGACCGTTTATAATAAGGATATGAAAAAGATTTCCGAGACTATTTTTGTGTGTAACAATTGTGGGAATGAGTTTTCTAAATGGTCGGGGCAATGTGGCTTTTGTAAAGAATGGAATTCACTTAAGGAAATTAAAAATTACGAATTACGAATTACGAATAAGGGAAAGAATTCGAAAAGAGAAAAGGTGGAAGTAAAAAAACTATCTGAAATTAAAGAAGAATATAATACAAATCAAAATATATTTTCGACCCAAATATCGGAGTTTGATAGAGTATTGGGTAAGGGAATTGTTCGAGGTTCGGTAGTGTTGTTTGCGGGTGAACCGGGAATTGGTAAAAGTACATTATTGACCCAACTTGTGGGTAAAGTTGGTGGATTATATGTCGCCGGGGAAGAAAGTGCCGAGCAAATTAATTTACGAGTCCGTCGACTGGGACTAAATGCCGAAAGATTCGATGTTTTGGAAACAAACTCGGTTGAGGAAATTGGGCAAATTTTAGAACGAACAAATAATGTATACAAAATCGTAGTGGTGGACAGTATTCAGACGATGTTGGTCGAGTCGACCATTACCGGGACGGGGAGTTTGGGATCTTTTGGGTCGGTAAACCAAATTAGAGAATCAACTTTTCGATTGATTGAATTGGCCAAGAAAACGGGGGTGGCAATTTTTGTAGTGGGGCATGTCACCAAAGAAGGGGACATTGCCGGACCAAAACTGCTGGAACATATGGTGGACACAGTTTTGTATTTTGAAGGAGAAAAAAATGGAGACCTAAGAATTTTGCGGGTTTCCAAAAATCGGTTTGGGCCGACGGATGAAGTGGGAATATTTCAGATGTCAGATGTCGGTTTGTCAGATGTCAGAAATTTTAATTTATCGGGAAGTGGGGAAGCAAAAATTGGCAGCGCCATAACTATTGTGATGGAAGGAACTCGGCCGATGATGGTAGAAATTCAAGCTTTAGTGACAGAAAGTTTTGCCCCGATGCCGACTCGAGTTTTTTCGGGGATTGATACAAACAGGGGAAGGTTGCTGGTGGCGGTGGCGCAAAAAGTATTAAACATGCCAATGTATAAACATGATGTTTATGTATCAGTAACAGGGGGGATACGACTAGATGATACGGGTTGTGATATAGCAATTTTGGCGGCGATGTATAGTAGTTATAAGGAAAAAGAATTAAAAAATAAAATTGTTTTAATTGGTGAAGTTAGTTTGCTCGGAGAGGTAAAGAAGGTGAGAGGGTGGGAGAAGAGGGAAAAGGAGGCCAAAGCCATGGGTCGAACCGTGCCTATTATATATAGTATAAGGGAACTGAAGAATTTGGTTTAAATTTCTTAATATAATTTTTTCTCCAGTCAATGCTTCGCGTTGAAATTCCGAAAAAATTACATTACGAAATTTTTTAATGTATTTCTAATATAGATTACTTCGATTTTACCAAATTTGATTAAAATTCTAAATTGGTTTAGTTATCCACAGGCAGTTGATAACTTATTTTTTAGTTGATTTTGAACCTATATTTTAAAATAAAAAAAATATAGGGTAGTGGTTAAATGGGGAGTAAAAAGTTATAGGGTATAGACAAGAAAAATAATGGTGGTATATTTAATTTAATGATTGACCTAATTAAAAAATTTTTTGGAAAAACAAAGAAGGATAATTGGGCACGAAATCAGATGAAGCAGGTGTTTAAGTTAGGAGGGAAGTTAGTTTTGTAACAAAAAAGAAACAAGGCTATCGATGTTCTCAAAGCAGGTGGAACACGTATAACATTGTTTCTTCAACTCTAAAAATAGAGTAGTTTTAAGGTAAAGTCAATTTGATTGATTGCCTAAAATTGGGCAATTAAAAAGATGATTAGCTTTAGATTTACCTCTAGAATTGAGAGCGGTAGAGCGGGCAGGTCTATCGCTTTCAATTTTGAAGGTAAAAAAGAGATTGACACCAAGGGGGAATTGATTTACAATATAGTTGTTTCCAAGAATTGATTTCAAATAACCCGTGTTTTCCACTAATCCTTTGATTAATACTATTATTTTTTATTTCCATATATAAATGCCTAAAAAAGCAAATGTTGGGACCCTGCCGGGGGCTGTTATGTCTGCCGTCACTAAAGTTATGGCGGATAAACCGGAAAAAGCGACATCGCCGGTTTTGCCGGAAATTAATGAAGAAGTTAAAAATGTTGTTTCTGAAGTTGAAGAAACAACTAATACGGAAATTGTTCCGGAAATTAAAGCGGAAGTGGAGCCAATTAAAAATGACGAATTACGAATTACGAATGAAAAAATTGAATTAAAAAAAGAAATTACAAATAATCGGGTGGGTATAGTTAAAAAGCCATCAGAAAATGTTAGACCAGTTTTTGTACCACCAGTAGCGCCACAACCACAACTGGAAATGGTGGCGGGGGTACTAGAGATTTTGGCTGATGGACAGGGATATGTTCGGCCTAAGTTTTTGCCCAGTAATCGCGATGCTGTAATTGCTTCGATGCAAGTCAGACGATATGGTTTGCGACCGGGTGATCATATTATTGGGGTGGCCAAGGCACCTCGAGAAACGGAAAAATATTGGGGAGTGGTACGGATTGATAAAATTAATAATTTGGAATTGGCCAGCGCTTATGGCCGACCTGATTCTAAAGATTTGACCCCA
>JAHFKH010000009.1:0-5619 GCA_023245435.1 Candidatus Shapirobacteria bacterium
TGATTCTTTTTTGCCAATTAATTGCGATTTTAGGTTGTCAATATTAATTGAAGGGTTGGCTTTTCCTGTCAGAGTTAATTTATTATTAATATAATTTAAATTGACTACAGCTGAGTTTTTATCAAGAGTTGAAAGATTTGGCTTTTCGGGGAAAAGTTTGGCAATCATATCTTGTTTTTGAGCTAAACTAAAATAAAGAAAAGTAACTTTGGATGATAAATCAAGAGATAAAAAATCAGCATCTTCGCCAACTTCACGATTAAAGACTTGTTTTTGACCATCAAAAATCATAGTCGAATCAAGAATAGTGTTTTGAGAAGATTTTTGAGAGTTAATTTCGTTACTGGCTGATTCTTTTAATAATTGTTTTGCCAAATCAATAACTTTAGCTTTGTCATTTTGGGTGACAACAGAAACTTCATTTCGGGTACCACCGCCAAAGGCAGATGAGGATTTGACCAATAAATTGGTATTATCTTTGACAGTAAAGGTAATATTGGCGGCCAAATTATTTTCAGGACCAATAGTAAGGGCAATTACTTCGGCTTTGACTTGACCCATATTTATGACGCCAGTATCAAGATTATAAGTACTGCCGGGCAACAAAATATTGTTGGTGGTCTCAAATTTTTTACCGGTACTATCGGTAATAACTAAACCTTTGTTGACAGTAATTGATTTATCTAATTTGTTAAAAACTATTACTTCACCTTTGGCTTTTTGACCTTCTTCTCTTTTGCCGGTAGTCACAATAGAAGTGCCAACGCTAAGGTCAAAAGTTTTGGTTGAAACATTGGTGTTTGGATCAAGATTAATATCAAAAGTTTCACTAAACTCAACAGGATTTTGATAAATAGTTAAATCAACTTTGGAAAAATATAAAGGTAATACTGGTAATAAAGGTAAAATAGCTAAGGGGAGCAACCAATAATAATTTAAAGAAATTTTGGGAAAAGAAAATGATGGCTTGAATTTAATTTTAGGTTGAGGAATTTCGGGGACAGGTATGGGTGAATCTTCGGGCATAAAACCAAGAGTGACAGCGTCAACATCAGTAACTTCTTCTGCTTCAATAACCGGATCTGGGGCCACAATTTCATTTGGAGTAAGGTCAGTTGGTTTTAATTGTTTTTGAATAGTATCAATAAATATTTGATCTAAGGTTAGTAAATCAACTGAAGTAACTTCGGGTAAATGTAAAAAAGTTTCAATATCTTTGTGAGCCAACCAATTGTAGTTTTTCAAATCTTCAACTATTTCACTAGTAAAAATGCCAGTAACAATAATTTTGGGGGGTAAGGCCGAATCTGATTCTAATTTTGAAAGAACTTCTTCAAATTTTGAAATAGAAAAATCAGAATCAAGCGGTTCGATATGACGTTTTTTTATAGCCCCTAAATAAACTAAAGAAATTTGATAAAAAGTAGTACTAAAATAAACTAAAATATAGGAACTGGGAAAGGAATCGTCTTGATTGTATGATTCGACAAAAGCATCGTCATGACTAATAAAACCTAGCGGGTGAAGTTTTAAACTGTCGCAAATATGTTTCAATTTTTTAAGCATTTCCCCAAAAATTCGACCATCTTCTCCCACCCAAAGTGGAGGAATAATAAAGGCACAATTTGAGGTTTCATCATTTGATTGGGCCGATAAGGAAGTATCGATAGCTTTTAGTAAAGAATCAGAATCATCCTGTGACCAGGAAATTTCTTGACCTTGACTAATAACTTTTTGACTCGCCAAAGATACTCGAGCCGAATCAGAAGTTATGGAAATTAGCCAATAAAGATTATCTGCCATCACTCTAGAATAGCATAAATCCGGCGCTTTCCGCCGCCGGCAGATTCCTGTTTTTGAATACTAAATTTACCCAAATCTCTGGTATTTTTTACATGAGGTCCAGTACAAACTTCGGTAGAAAAATCCCCTATTTGATAAACAGTCACAATTTCGGGATATTTGTTACCAAAAAAAGCTAGGGCTCCGGAAATTTGGGCATCAGTAAATTTCATAGACTGGACTGTGACATCTATTTTTTTATTTATTTGATCGTTAACCATATTAGTGACAGCAATGATTTGTTCGTCGGTTAATTTGTCGGGATGGGTAAAATCAAAACGCAAACGGTCGGCGGTAATATTGGACCCGGACTGTTGGACGTGTTCACCCAAAATTTTGCGTAAACTAGCATGCAAAAGATGAGTGGCAGTATGATATTTAGTGATTATTTCACTGTGGTCGGCCAAACCTGATTTAAATTTCCCCGCCGAGAGAGTTTGAGAAAGTTTGATGTGATCTGATTTAAATTTTTCAAATTCGACTTCATTTAAATCTAAATTATTTTTATTTAGTTCTTCTTTAATTAATTCAATGGGAAAACCAAAATTTTGATATAAGTCAAAAGCTTCTTTACCGGAAACTTGGTGGTTTCGTTCAATCAATTTATTAATTTCATTCAAACCTTTGTTAAGTGATTTGCGGAATCTATTTTCTTCATCATTTAATATTTGGATGATTTTTTCTTGATTTTCGTTTAATTCTGGATAAACACCAGCATAATTATTCTGGTTATCTAAAACAGCTTGGGCGACTTGATGACAAAAATTTGTTTCTAATCCAATAAATTTACCCTGTCTAATGGCACGACGAATTAAGCGACGTAAAACATAACCCCGTTCTTTGTTAGCAGGCTCCACACCATCAGCAATAATAAAAACTGCTGAACGAATATGATCAGCAATAATTCTAATTGGTTTTTGATTTTCAAAATATTTTTTATTGGATATTTCTTCAATTTTTTTGATAATTGGTTGCCAAATAGTGGATAAATAATTGTCATCTAGACCTTGCAAAAAAGCGGTGGTACGCTCGACTCCCATACCGGTATCAACATTTGGTTTGGACAAAGACTCATAAACGCCAGCGGAATTTTTATTAAATTGCATAAAAACATCGTTCCAAATTTCGATACCATCAATAAACATTTCTGAATCGGGACCACATGGCCCAGTAATTCCGGCTGGCCCCCACCAATTATCATCTTTACCTAAAAATTTAATTTTGTCTTTGGTTAATCCAATATTTTCCCAAATTTGGGAACTGTCTGTATCTTTTGGTGAATTATTATCTCCCGCAAAACAGGTAACTGATAAACGAGCTGGGTCAAGATTTAAATGATTAGTTATAAATTCGTAACTCCAATTTAGGGCTTCGTTTTTAAAATAATCACCCAGTGACCAATTGCCAAGCATTTCAAAAAAAGTGTGATGGGTGGGATTACCAACTTCATCAATATCACCGGTTCTAACGCATTTTTGAACATCAACCAAACGTGTGCCGGAGGGGTGTGGTTGGCCTAGTAAATAAGGGACTAAGGGGTGCATACCTGCTGAAATAAAAAGAGTGGTGGGGTCGTTTTCAGGAACGAGCAAAGCCGAGGGAATTTCGACGTGACCTTTGGACACAAAAAAACTAATGTATTTATCCTTTAACTCGCGTGCGTTCATAGGGAATTATAGCAAAAAAACACTATTTTGATTTCTTAAAAACCATTTTGGGTTTGGAAACTTTGACTGGAGTCAAATTTAGAGTTTCGACGTCAGATGGTAATGTAACTGATATTTTTTTGATTGGTTCAATTAAATTTGTAGAGACGTAGCGCGCTACGTCTCTACGCTTTTTTACGATTTTTTTGATATCTTTTTTAATTATTTTTTTTGATTTAGTAGAGACGTGATTAATCACGTCTCTACTATTGTTTATTAATTTATCTGTTTTACCAAACAAATCGTTGAATTTATTTTTTATTTTCTTAATGATTTTTTGTTTGTCCTCGGTTGAAGTTAATAAAACAGCCGAAGCAATTAGGGCCCCAAAAATTAGACCGAGTATGAATAATGAATTGTTATTATTTCTATCGTCTTGCATATCGTGCCTAATTTTTAATTTGAAATTTTAAATTTTAAAAAAAATAAAAAAATAATTATTTTTTTGAAAAAGAATTAAATAATTTAAAACCATTTTTGAAACCCATTAAAAATTCGGAGGCAGATGATATGGGACGAGAAATAGATGAGGAAATTAAATTGGCATCATCAACAATTGGCGAAACTTGTTTAAGTAATTTACGAAGGTCTTGAATAAATTTAATTAGATAAACAAAACAAACTACAATGGCAATAGTAATAATTGACAAACTAATAGCAATGATTATAGAAGTGATATCCATATAAACTAGTTTACACTATTTTAAAATTTTTTCCTCGATAGTGCTTTTGCCGGCAGGAGAAGTTGATTCAACCACAATTTTGGCTTCAGGTGTCGATAGTTCCAATTTTTTGACAAAATTGCCATTTTGATCAACAACAACCAAATCTTGATTAATTTTTATGGTTGATTCAGCATCAGTCGTACCGCGAATTTCAACAACTTTGGAAAAATTTTGCGGCCAGTCAACTTTTAAAATTGGAGGTCGATTAAATTTTATATATTCAATAATTAAATAAGTTGAAAAAAGAATTATAAGTAGGGCAATAATAACTGTATAGGTAAATTGTGGGGTAAAAACAAAAATAGAATTTTTTTGATTATTTTGAGGAGTTTTTTTGGCATAATCACGACGAAAAATAGAAACAACTTCATCAGGATTTAAACCTAAAAAAGAGGCATATTCTTTGAGCATTAACGAACAATATGGTTCATCGGGAAAGTTGGCAACTTTTTCTAATTCAAACGCCTGTAAATAACGAAAAGGAATTTTGGTTTTTTTACTAATTTCATCTAGGGTATATTCACGATCGAGGCGAGCTGTTTCAAGTAAAAAAGAAGCACGTTTCATAATTATTCAGTATTACTTGGGGTTGCGTGAGGAATAAGAATTTCTCTAGCTTTGGCGCCCTTAACCGGTCCAATAATTCCAGCATGTTCCATTTCATCAAGAATTGAAGCAGCCCTAGCATAACCAACGCGCAAATGTCGTTGAAAAAATGAAGCTGACGCTTTCCCTGAAGTTTTGGTTAACTCGACTGCCTCAGCAAATAATTTATCATGATTTTCACCATCGACGATACCAACATTTGGTGACATAGAATTTGGATTTTTTATAGGTTGTTTGGTTATTTCGTCATTATAATCTCCAACACGTTGCGTTTTTAAAAATTCAACCAATCTATTTATTTCCTTATCAGAAACAAAACAACCCTGAACACGAGAAGGTTTGGCCTGTTCTGGGGGAATATATAACATATCTCCCCTACCTAATAATTTTTCTGCTCCTGGTGAATCTAAAATAACTCGTGAGTCCATCATTGAGGCAACAGCAAAAGCCAAACGGGTGGGAATATTGGCCTTAATTAAACCTGTGATTATATTAACTGAAGGTCGCTGAGTAGCCAAAACTAAATGAATACCTGTGGCACGAGCCATTTGGGCAATGCGACAAATATTATCTTCGACTTCGGCGGGCGAAAAAAGCATAATGTCGGCCAATTCATCAATAAAAATAATAATGTAGGGTAAAGATTGAATACCGGCAGTGTTGTTGTATCCTTCAATATTTTTGGCACCGACTTGGGTAAATATTTTGTAGCGACGTTCCATTTCCAAAACTGCCCATTT
>JAHFKH010000009.1:5629-14841 GCA_023245435.1 Candidatus Shapirobacteria bacterium
AACAACTTTTTCTGGCTCGACAATAACTGGAGTTAATAAATGAGGAATACCATTATATGGAGTTAATTCAACCCGCTTGGGATCAACCATAATTAAACGTAATTCATCGGGTGAGGCGCGAAAAAGGAGGGTGGCAATCCAGGAATTAATACAAACTGATTTACCTGACCCAGTTTGACCAGCAATTAAAACGTGAGGCATTTTGG
The DNA here is from genome assembly GCA_023245435.1 of Candidatus Shapirobacteria bacterium. Taxonomy (GTDB): domain Bacteria; phylum Patescibacteriota; class Microgenomatia; order UBA12405; family UBA12405; genus UBA12158. The sequence continues at coordinate 5,836 of JAHFKH010000009.1, forward strand.
CAATATCAGCAACTTTGGGAAGTCCAGCCACATCAAGACCCAATGGCACACAAATTTTATTTCGAGCATTTTTCATGGCATCAGACTCAAGAATTTGACGAATAGGAACGATTTCAAGAGAGCGGTTGGGAACTTCGATACCAACTAAAGATCGACCAGGAATCGGGGCTTCGATACGAATTTGACCACCTGGTGCAGATAGTGCCATAGCCAAATCATTACTTAATGAAACAACTTTAGTTAATTTAGTCCCCAAAGCCACTTCAATTGCATATTGGGTAACAGAAGGACTTTCGTTAACGTCAGCTACCCTCGCCGTTATACCAAAAGATTCCAAAGTTTGCTCGATAATACTGGCATTTTTGGAAACATTACCACGATCAGCTTTGGTACCGGGAGTATTATCAAAAATTGACATTGGCGGATAATTCCAAACTTGGTTACTCGAAGAACTTAAAACAGGGGAATTAAAAATGGGGGCAATGTCCAAAAATTTGGTGTCATCTTTTTTGGGATAAACTTCTTTTTGAATATTTGCCTCATCTTTGGCAAAAATAACTTCTTTATCTTTAATAATGGTTTTCTTTTCTTTACTTTTGATAGACAAACCAATTGTATATTTTTTTATGGATATAAAAATTTTGACAAAAAATTTGAAAAGCTGAACGATATTGGTATCAAAAAGAACGACGATACCGACAATAAAAGCAAAGAAAAAAATAATAAAACTAATAACTTCGTTAAAAACAACTAAAGTTTGATCCCATAAAAATAAACCAATTATTCCCTGTTTAAATAAAGCCAAAGCGGCGACAAACATAATTAAAAAACCAAAAAAAACATTGGCCTCTTTTAAAAATATTTTTATTTTGGTAAATAAAAATGAAATTAAAAGTAATAAAAAAGGAATCATAACCGAGGCAAAACCAAAATAATCTTGCAAAATAACATTGAATTGACTGGCAAATGTACCTTGGCGTAAAAATGATATGACCGATATTACGGATAAAATTAAAAAGAAGATAAAGAAGATTGATTTGACAGTATCGGGTTTAAGTTTAAGGCTGGGTAATATTTTACTTTTTTTTCGACCACGTGGCATAGATTCAGTATACAATCATTAACCCGGTGTTTACAACGTTTAATATGATAAACCAAATAACCAGCGGTGGGAAGACTTTTTTCCACAGCGGACACATTTGCCATTTTCCTCAATAGCGTCGAGAGGGAGGCAACGAGTGGTGGCTTTGGTATCGGTTTTAATTTGGGCTTCACATTCTGATTCTTCACACCAAAAAGCCGAAATGAAACCGCGAGAAGTTTCCATTATTTTTTTAAATTCATCGTAGCTATCGGCTTTAAAAGTATTATCAATAGTAAATTTTTTGTGTTTATCGAATAATTTTTGTTGAATATCTTTTAATAATTTATCGATTGTTTTTGATAAATCTTCAAATTTAACAGTTATTTTTTCACTGGTATCACGTCGGCAAATAATAACGGTGCCTGAAGTCATATCACGATCCCCTATTTCGATTCGGAGAGGGATACCTTTTAATTCCCATTTATTAAATTTGGCACCGGCAGTTTCACCAGCCTTATCATCAATTTTAACTCGATAATTATTTAAATTATTTTGTATTTCGGTGGCTTTTGATAACGCAGTATTGTGCCCTGGTATAGGAATAATTACAATTTGAGTTGGAGCAATATTGGGAGGCATCACCAGTCCTTTTTCATCTCCATGAGACATAATTAATCCACCAATTGATCGAGTCGAAAATCCCCAAGAATTTTGCCATGGCATAGTTTTGCTGCCAGTTGCATCTTGAACAGACCATTCGATTGATCTCGAGAAATTTTGACCAAGATCGTGACTGGTACAAGATTGTAATGATTTACCATTGGGCATCAAAGTCTCAAAAGTAATACTCTTAAATCCTCCAGCAAATTTTTCTGATTCGCTTTTGTACCCCATAATGCCATACATAGCCATTAATTCACTATAAGTTTGGGCATACATTTTGATGGCCCATTGCACCTCCGCGATTGATTCTTCATGAGTTAAATGAGCACAGTGTCCCTCTTGCCATAAAAATTCAGAGGTGCGTAAAAATAAATAAGTTCTTTTTTCCCAACGAACAACATTACACCATTGATTTATTCGGACTGGCAAATCACGCCAACTACCAAACCATTTTTTATACAAATCATACATCATCATTTCGGAGGTGGGACGAACTGCCAGTTTGTCGACCAATTCTTTGCCACCGCCAACGGTGACGACAGCTAATTCTGGAGCAAAACCCTTTACGTGTTCTTTTTCTTTTTCAAAATAGGACATGGGAATAAATAAAGGAAAATAGGCATTTTCCACACCATGTTTTTTAATCAAAACATCCATAAATTTTTGAATGTTTTCCCAAAGGGCATAACCATAGGGACGAATGACCATACAGCCCTTAACTGGGGCATAATCGGCTAATTCGGCTTTGAGAACAACATCGTTGTACCATTCCGATAAATTGGTTTTAAAATCAGCAAGTTGGTTTTTTGACATAATGTATTTTACATTAAATATTGTTATTTAATAAATTGATGATATTATCGGGCTATGACAAATGTAAATAAAAGAACTGAAGGAAACGTTAGAACCATACCAGTCAGTGTTGCTGAAAATATAGATTGGAATATGCCTCGAGGTCGTGTTGGAAATCGAAGAAATAGTGATCCTTTAGTAGATGAAGCTTGCAGTTTATTAACTAGAGGTGAAACTGTCTTAATAGAAGAATCGGTTAACGAGCGTGGACATTATTCTGCATTTGAAAGAATAGAATTGATTAGATCAAGATTAGGAAAAAGAATTCAAACGACTTCTTTAAATGATACTCAGGCTGAGGAATTGAGAATATCTCCAAATAGTGAATTTATTCCAAGATATGCAGTAAGACTAAAAGAAATTGCCGAATGGATATAAAAAAGCTCGCGGTGCACAAAATAAATTTTATACACAACGCGAGCCTGTTTATATAATACCATTGTAGCTTATACCTCCATCACCAATGGCAATACCATAGGTTGGCGGCCGGTTTTTTCAAGAATTATTCCTTCAATAAAAGCTTGAATTTCGGTACGAATAAATTCAAAGTTGGCAGGTTTACTGGTAACTTCGCTAAATTTTCGATTGATTTCAACCTTTAAAAAGTCCATAAGATCGGTGTTTTCTTTTTCAAAAACAAACCCACGAGATAAAATTACAGGAGGTTTGGCCAGTGTTCCCATTTCTTTGTTGATAAGCAAAACCACGGAAAACATACCCTCTTCGGCTAACAATTTGCGATCACGTAAAACCGTAGTGCCAACATCACCAATTCCTAATCCATCAATTAATACTTTTCGCAGTTGATTGTGTTGTTTTGTATCAATTTTGCCATCGGCAAAAAAAGTAATAATAGCGTCAGTGTCGGGAGAAATTAATTGTTCATCTTTATATCCCATGTTTTTGGCCATGGTATGGTAACTTTTGATGTGACGGAAATTTCCCCCAATGGGAACTAAATAATGAGGTCTGACTAAATCCATTAATATGGCATGTTCTTTTTGAAAACCGTGACCAGAAACATGAATTTCTTGACTTTCACCATAAATAACTTCGGCACCCATACGGGAAAGAGTGTCAATTAAATCATAAATATGGGAAGTGGTGCCAGGAATATAATCGGGTGCCGAAAATATAACTTTGTCACCGGATTTTATTTTTATTCGGTGTTTGCCCATAACCATTTTACTTAAAGCAGAATTTGGTTGAGCGGAAAAACCAGCGACTAAAAATATTAATTTGTTATCAGCAAAATTTTTGACTTTTTCAACATCAACTAAATCACCATCAGTTAAATTGATATACCCCAGTTCTTTGGCAATGGCAATGGCTTTATCAACGGAATAACCAACAGGGACAACTTTACGACCGGCACGTTTGGCGTATTCAATGGCTTGACCCCACCGAACGATGTTACTAGAAATTGAAGTGACAAAAACTCGACCTTTGGCGGTGATAATGTCACGATTAAATTTTTCAGCAATAGAACTTTCTGAAGGAGAAAAACCTTCATGATCAGCACCTAAACAGTCCGATAACAAGGCAATCACCTTTTTTTCACCAACTCGAGCAATGTGAGCTAAATCACTAGGTTTGCCATCGAGAGGAAATAAATCAAATTTAAAATCAGAGCCATGGTAAAAAACACCGATGGGGGTGGTAATGGCAAAATGATTAGTGTCGGGGACTGAATGATTAACTTTGATGGTATCAACTGAAAATGGACCAACATTGATAACGTCGCCACTCTCGTATATTTTCATATTGGAACGAATTGAAGCTTCAACTAAACGATTGTCAATAAAAGCAGCGGCCATACGAGGAGCAAAAATAGGAATGCCAGGGCCAATAATTGGGAGAACAAAACGGAGGGCTCCAATGTGGTCTTCGTGACCATGAGTAATAAAAATACCCAAAATTCGGTCTTTTTTATCTTCTAAATATTTGGTATCAGGAATTTGAAGGTCGACTCCAAAGTCGTCTTCCTCGGGGAAACCAACTCCACAATCAACAATGATCATCTGACTCTTGGTCAGATCACCTTTGGGGACATATTCATAAACGAACATATTTTGGGTGACATCGCCAAAACCGCCAAGGGCGATAATGCGAACAGAATCACGACTACCACCAAGATTGGTGACGGGGGCTGATTTGGAAAAATTAACTTGAGGTTGTGCCGCCATTGGGCGAGCGAAATTTTTATTTATCATAAATATAAAGTGTAAGGATGAAGAGAATTGTTTTAATTAATTAATGGTAACATTTTCGCGACTAACATTTCGTTTCGGAGAATGAATTCTGTTCAAGCTGAAATATAGTATAGCACAAATTAATCTGATAATGTGAGCCACGCTAACTTTATATACATAGGACACATTTTAGTATATGGACTATTATCTGTTGTACCATATTCTATGTTTTTATTAATATAATTCTCTAAGTCCCCAACTATGGAGTAATTTATAATTTCGCACGTTTCTTGTCCTTTAACTTTAAGACAATAACATTTTCCACAGCTGGCGAAATCATGCTTACAAGTTTTGATAACTCCAAGTTGTTTATTTAAATTAGAGCGTGAATATGTGGGCTCGGGGAGAAATTTAAAAGTAGAGAGAATTTGGGAAATATATTTTTTTGAGTCGGCACCAAATCGAATAATATAATTATTGCCATTATGGGTAAAAAATACTTCACCCATTTCTCCGTCGTTTGAGCTGTGTACAAAATAATTAAATTTAGTATTGTCAATAATAAATTGATCTTCAAATAATAAATCAAAAACTTCGCACTGAATATCAGGAGAGGTTAATGATTCATCACATACTTTTCGAGGATATTTTGGGGAATTGTATTGCTTAATTTTTTGTAAATATGTCATCGAAGTGGTGATAACATCGTTATACAAATATGGATGCTGAAATTCAAAGCCATATTTTTCATTACGATATGTTTGCCATTGGATTTCGGTGGAGGTGGGGGTTGGTTTTGAAGTTATTTTAGTTTGATTATTTTTTTGATTGTTTTGGTAATTTAAGAAAGCTAAAAGTAAAACAAAAAATAATGAAAAAAATATTATTTTTTTCATTATTTATTTTGTAAATTTAAAGGTGGAGAGAATTTGATTTAAGTCTTGCTCACATTTTTTTATTTCATCGTCTGAAACTTCGACTTCGTAAGTAGATACATATGTATTTAGATTATATATTTTGTTATTACGAGTAAATAAATAGGTGGTACTTGTTCCTCCTTCATTACCTGATAAATATGAAATTGTTTTAATATTGTCAATAATAGTTGGTGTTTTATTGACATCACCAACAAATATCCCGGGGCAATTAGTGCATTCTTGATTTGATTTTGATTGTTTATTAACCCACAAATTAATAGGTAAAGTAACCTTCATTCGATTGGATAAATCAAATGAAAATTGACAATTATTTTTTGAGTCTGATATGGTAAAATCAGCAAAATCTGCTTTTACTTCTTTCCAACTTGAGGGATATTTAAATTCGAAGCCATATTGAGTATTTTTATATGTTTTCCAAGTTGAGGTGTCGGGGAGAAGTTTAAAAGTGGAGAGGATTTGAGTATACAAACTAATGTAATTTTGTATATTTGCTGAAATAACAAAAATATATTTATCTTTAGAAATATATGTTTTTGGAGTTGAATCACCATTACCTTGGACTATTTCACCATTGGTGGTTGTAGCATCGATGTCAATAATATTTTCTTTTTTTATAACAACGTTTGCATTTAATTTATCTTTTAACATTTCTTTTTGAACAAAAGTTTTCGAATCGATTTTTGAATTATTTGGTAATACATTTATAAATACTCCACTCCATCCACCAGGACTGACTGTTTCTTTAGTATCTTTTGTAATTAATATTGTATTTTTATCTTTATACGGTCCAATAATAATATTCATGTCCGATGGATATTGAAACTCGAAACCATATTTTTCATTACGATATGTTTGCCATTGGACTTCTGTGGGGGTGGGGGTTGGTTTTGAAATAATTTCGTCGTTGTTTTCGACAAAATTTAAAGAATTACGGTTGTTAAGAAAAAATAAAAGTAAAACAAAAAGAGTAGAAAAAAATACGGCGGGTAGATATTTTTTCATATTTTGTTACCACTGAGGCATAAATTTTTTAACATTTGATTCATCTATCACAATTTTGGTCGTACCTGAAAGAATTAAGGCGGCAGTTTTGCGACAAAGACCTTCAATGTTTCGTTTTAAAGTACGAACACCAGCATCAAAACCAAGAGGACGGACAATATTTGGCCAAACATCATCATTAATTATTAATTCATCTTTGGTAATTGCCGAATCCTTTAAAGCCCGAGGTAATAAATATTTTTTACCAATCATAACTTTTTCTTCATCATTGTAACTGGGCATTTGAATAACTTCGAGACGATCCATAACGGCAGTGGCAATACGAGCAGTATTGTTGCAGGTAGCGACAAAAAAACATTGGGATAGATCGAAAGGGTAGTCTAAATAATGATCGGTAAAACGGGCATTTTGTTCGGGATCGAGTAATTCAACTAACACACCCATAATAGTGTTGAGAGCATCGTCGGCAACACGATCGATTTCATCCAGAAGAATAACTGGATTATTAGTTTTGACTTGAGCCAATCCTCGAATAATCGCGCCAGGTTCGGCTTCGGGGTGAAGGCGACTTTGACCACGTAAATATAAAGGATCGCCAAGACCACCAAATGGAATACGAATCAATTGACGACCAAGAACATCGGCAATTGATTTGGCCATGGTGGTTTTGCCAGTACCTACTAATCCGACAAATAACAAAATTGGAGCACGAAACGGTTCTTCGGGATGGCGAGTTTTTTGTAAAGCTAAAACAGAAACGTATTCTTGAATTCTTTGTTTGACATCATCAAGACCATAATGATTTTCATCAAGTTTTTGCCGAGTATAGTTTAAATCTAAAATATCTTTACTTTGATTTGTCCAAGGTAATTTTATAACCCAATCAATATATTTTGAAGCGGATTGATAAAAAGACCAAAATGTATCTTCAGATTTTGAATTGACCTCTAATTGGGCAAATAATTCATTTAAACTTTCAATTAAACCATCGGGTAATTTTACACTTTGGGATTTTTCTTTTAATTTGGCAATGGCACCTGCGATGGTCAAATTATTTTCGGGCATAATAACAGTATAAAGGAAAAATTATGAAATAAATATTTTTATTTATTTTGTACTTTATTAGCTAATTCCTGGACGAGCATATCCCAAGGAGTTTTGTCTTGTTTTTTGACAGGTTTTATCTCGACTGTTTTGACGGTTGGTTTTATACCAAGTTCACTTATTGGTATTTGTTTGTTTTCTTTATTCATATTTTTATCTGCGGGGGCGGGAATTATTTTGAGAAAAATTACGGAAGGGTGGACGTTGAGAACGAGAATCACCAAAATTATCATTAGGTTGAGCTGGATGGGCGGCTTTAAATTCGGGAGCGGATAATTTTATTTGATGATTGTCATTGTAACCACTAATTTGAACTTTTATTTTGTCACCAATTTTAATAATTCCATTAGGATCAGATAAAAAGCCTTGAGTCATTTCGGAAACATGAAGTAACGCTTCACGGCCAGGTAAAAATTCAACAAAAGCACCAAAGTTTTCAACTCGGGTAACGGTACCTTCAAACTGTTCACCAACAGTAACTTCACGAATCATAGATTCGATTTGGAAAACACAAGCATCAATTTGAGCCTGATCTAGGGATGAAATTGAAGCACGACCAAAATCATCAATATCAATTTGAGTCCCAAATTTTTCCATTAAAGCCTTGATGGTTTTGCCACCACTACCAATTACTTCTCCAATTTTATCTTCAGGAAGAGTAATCATTTTAATTTTGGGGGCGTAGGCCGATAATTCTTTTCGAGGTGAGGCTAAGGCACTTTCCATTTTAGCCAATATTTGGAGACGAGCAGCCAAACTTTGAGCAAATGTGTCCTTAATCATGGCAAAATTTAAACCCATACGTTTGATATCGAGCTGAATGGCGGTAATACCAGTCTTGGTACCAGTAATTTTAAAATCCATATCACCACAATGATCTTCGATGCCAGCAATATCGGTCAAAAGAGTATATTTATCATTTTCATCGGAAACCATGCCAACAGAAATTCCAGCAACAGGAAATTTAATAGGTACACCAGCGGCCATTAAAGACATGGTTGAACCACAAGTTGACGCCATGGACGATGATCCATTTTGAGATAATACTTCCGAGGTTAAGGCAATTGTGTAGGGAAATTCTTCGACCGAAGGAATCACAGCTTGTAAAGCTTTTTCGGCTAACGCACCATGACCAATTTCACGACGACCAGGGCGACCAGTACGGCCAGTT
>JAHFKH010000009.1:14851-25988 GCA_023245435.1 Candidatus Shapirobacteria bacterium
GACCGGTGGAAAAAGGAGCGGCAGAATAATAATGTAAATAACGTTTAGTAGTTTCACCGCTACTATCCTGTAAATGTTGTTCTTCAGATAAAGGACCAAGAGTAGTAATCGTAATAGCTTGAGTTAATCCTCTTTCAAATAAAGCACTACCGTGAGTGCAAGGTAAAACATCTAGTTCAATATTTAGAGGACGAATATCAGTTAGACCACGCTTATCATAACGAATACCTTTTAAGGTAGATTCACGAATGTATTTACGAACGACTAAATCAACTGCTTCCATTAATTTGGCTTTGTCAAATTCGCCTGATTCTAATTCTTTGGCAAAAGCAATAATGGCCCCCTCTTTGATTTTTTCCTCACCAATCATATGAGCACCATCGATACCATCAGCAATAAATGCCTGTAATTCGGTTTTAACAGCAGCTTCAACTTTATTTTGTAACTCAATAGATGGGGATAAATCGGTATATTCTATTTTTGGTTTAACAAATTCTTTGGCAAATTTAATTAATTGAGCATTAATTTCATCACCAGTTTTAATGCCTAATTCAATAGCTTTTAAAACAGTATCATTGTCAACAATGTTGGCATCAGCTTCAATCATATTGATACCAGCTGAGTCTTTGCAGACTAATAAATCCATTTGAGAGGTTTTTTGTTGAGCAAGATTGGGGAAAAGAGTAATTGCATTATCTGTTAAACCTAGGCGAATCGCCGAAACTGGACCATTAAAAGGTAAGCCAGAAATCATAAGTGCAGCAGAAACTGCCATAAATGCGGGAATAACAACATCATTTTCTTTGTCATTACTCATGACAGTAGCCATAACTTGGACTTCATTTTTGAAACCCATGGGAAATAAAGGTCGAATAGAGCGGTCGATAATTCGGCCAAATAATACAGCAGTATCACCGGGACCACCATCGCGTTTGACCCATTTACCACCTTTAATTTGACCACCGGCATATAATTTGTCGACAAATTCGACAGATAATGGGAAATAATCTTTGGATAAATCTAAATTACCTTTGACAACTGTAGCCAAAACAACGGTTTTACCCATTTGAGCTAGTACTGCGCCAGTGGCTTGAGGAGCTAATTTACCCGTAGATAGGGTTATAATTTTGTCACCGAGAGAGATATCCATATATTTTTTTGAATTAATTTTAATAAACAATTATACCGTTATTTTTTGAGGTTAAGAGATTTGATCAATTTACCGTAGCGGTCTTCGTTGTGAAGGGAAAGATAGCGAAGCAAACGACGTCGTTTGGCAATTTTGGATAATAGTCCGCGTTTTGCGGGAGAATCGTGTTTGTTGTCACCAAGGTGACCTTGAAGCTTGTCGATTTCTTTGGAAAGAATGGCGACTTGGATTTCTGGAGAACCAGTATCACCCTTAGCTTGGGAAAATTTTGTAACTACTTCTGTCTTTTCGTCTTTGGTTAATGCCATAGATTATAGTGCTAATTTTAGTAAAAAATTAATATTTCAGAATGGCTCCTGAAAAACTAAAATAAGTACAAAGGGATTATAACACAAGCTAAGCTTGTTTTTTGGGAACGATTGGGGTTGTGACTGATTAATTTAAATTCATCTTCATTTGTAAGACGAGTAAAATGACAACCTTCGCAATTATTACCGTTATGAACATTTGTGGAAAGTTGGACAGCAAGAGGTCGAGATTCACGACCACATTTTGCGGTAACAATGTATATTTTAGGCATGATTAGGGAAAATTAGAAAAGTGAAGATACATCAGTAATTACATGTTTGTCAGATTCTTTCATATTTATTTTACATTTTCTCCATTGGATATCAGCCATCAAAAATCTATTATTACACTCCAAAACTGCTCTCATATCATTACCATCTTCACAAATTACAGGGATTTGTTTTGGATAAAGATCTTTTTGAATAAGTGCAACTAAGTGTTCTCCATATCCTCTTGATGGAAAAGGTTGTCGCATTCCTGTTATTTCAATAGGTGTTTGTTTTGAAATTAATTCTATGTTAATTGTGTAAAGGGTCATGTTTTTTAAATAGTGGGGGTGAAGGTGGGATTTGGCCCCGCAGTGGCGGGGTTTATTGGAGCGGAATTAAAGGATGGAATGTCGACGGGCCCCGCAGTGGCGGGGTTGATTGGAGCGGTTGGAGTCTCTGGCTGGGTGGCACGAAGACAAATTGCTCCAGCTTCAAATGATTCAGGTGAGACGTTAACAGAAAATGATTGAGTGGCGACACGAAGACCAATTAAAATATCTTTACCCGAATCTTGGTCTAAATTAAGCCCTAACATAGGTAATAAAAAGGTAAATATTTCGGAAAATGGAGCGTCGGGATCAACTAAAGTGGCTTTGGCCCAAGATTTTGGGGTAGCTGTGGGTGAAATATAAATCCAATTACCAGAATTAACCATGGAAACTTTGTCACCCAAAGGTGATTCGTCACCTAACATAAAACATAAATCAGCACCACTGGAACTATTATTAATGACAATTTGGCCTGGGTCAATTTTGGTAGCACCAGGTTTGGTTTTGACAACTAAATTTAGTTTTCCCCCATCATCGTTGTAGGAAACTTGATCAATTTGATCCAAAGGATAGGAAAGAGTAACGACCAAATCAGCAGGATTATAGGTATCGGTAATTAATTCCAAACCACTTAATTTTGAGTAATTTTGATCGGGTTTTTGTAAAGAAAGAACTTTGGCTTCACGTCCAGATTTTTTTAAAGCTAGGGCTAAACCCAAAGCAGAACCAATTGAATCAACTGACATGGTAGGAACGACAATAAGCGCAGATTTGGACTGATCTAATAATGCCTTAATTTCGGTTATATTGTAGTTTTTCATAATTGTTTATGACTTACTTTTCTACCTTATAGGCTATTATAACATCATTTATTTTAAAATCAACGTAGGGACGAAAAGTAATACCAAACTGATGTCCAGCTTTGGCAACATCAACCGCATCTTTGGCTTGACGAATGCCTTCAATTTTGGTGTCTTTGATAATAATATCGTCACGTTTTAAATGAATATTGTCACCTTTAGTGAGTAAACCTTTGGTGACTTCGATGCCGGCAATGCGAACTTTATCAATTTTAAATTCGGCAATAATTTTTGCCTCACCTACGTTAGTCTCTTCGATAGTAGGATCAAGCATTATTAGCACCTGTTTTTGAATATCATCTAAAATTTCATAAATAATTTTTGATTCAAAAATAGGAACTTTTTCGTTGTCAGCTAAATTTTTTATAAAACGAGGGATAGCCACATTGTAGGCAAAAATTTGAGCTTTGGCCGAGGCAGCCATATTAACATCATTATCAGTCACGGCACCAACGCCAGAAGCTAATAAAAAAACATCGTCAGTTAGTGAACTTAACAAAGCTTCTAAAGTACCCTGAACATCGGCTTTAACTACAATAGGAAGTCGAGGAGAACCGTCAGTTTTAGTTTGAGAAAGTCGGGTTGGATCAACAGTTGAAGTAGAATCGGTTTTTACATTTGAAACTGGAGTACCAACTAATGGAACTTGTTCAAAACCAAGAATTTCGACTGGAGATGAAGGAGTGGCGACAGGAATCGACATAGCCTTGACTTTGCCAGGAATATTTTGAGCAAAAATAGTATCGCCTAATTTTATTTGGCCTTTTTTAACGATTAAAGTAGCAATGGGACCTCGAGATTTATCTAATAATGATTCGATAACAACAGCCTCTAATTGACTGTTTGATTCATCCTTAAGTTCCATTATTTCTGCATGTAAAAAGATACTTTCCAAAAGTGCATCAATCCCCTGGCCGGTTTTACCAGAAACGGGAAAAAGTGCCACTTGACCACCATATTCTTCGGGAGTTAAACCAAGCTCAACTAATTGACCTTTGACTTTTTCGGGGGAACTTTGTTCCATATCAACTTTGGTCATGGCAATAATTACGGGAGCGTTGGTTTTTTTTATTTCTTTGATTGATTCTTTGGTTTGAGCCATAACCCCATCAGTGGCAGAAATTACCAACACCACAATATCGGTGATTTGGGCACCACGAGAACGCATTTGATTAAAAGCGGCGTGGCCGGGGGTGTCAATAAAGGTTATTTTGCCTGATTTACCCGATTTAGTAGTGACGTCGACTTGGTAGGCAGAAATATGTTGAGTAATTCCACCAGCTTCACGAGCAGCAACAGAACTACCGCGAATTTTATCCAACAGGGTTGTTTTACCATGGTCGACATGACCCATGATGGTGACGATTGGTGGACGAAATAATGTTGACATAATTTAATTTTAATTTTTAATTTAAAATTTATAATCAATTTTTAATGCTTTAATTTAAAATATTTAAACTAAAACAATTAAATCAATTAAATTTTTCTTAATTAAAAATTATTAATTAGATATTATAAATTGATTAGAAATTAAAAATTTTGAATTATAAATTAGTTAAAGTTTTGCTCCCTGTACTTTGATTTCAAGTTCGGTGAGTAGGCCGGCGAGGCGAACATTTTCACCACCAGAACCGATAGCCAAAGCTAAATCTGATTCGGGAACTTCGACTACTGCCAAACCGTTAGTAATAGAGAGAACTTTGACGTTTTGGGCGGGAGAAAGAGCGTTGCCTACAAATTGTTTTTTATCCTTAGAATAGGAAATAACATCAACTTTTTCGCTTGCCGGTAATTCATTTAAAATGGCCTGGATACGAATTCCTTTTTGACCAATACAGGAGCCAACTGGATCAACTCCGGCTTGGGTTGAAGACACGGCTACCTTGGCACGTGAACCAGCTTCACGAGCAATTTTTTCGACAGTAACGGCACGATTACCGACTTCAGGCACTTCACGAATAAAAAGTTGTTTGATAAATTCAGAATCTGATCGAGATAAAATAATATCTTTACGACCGGTTTCAATATCAGTGTGAATTGATTTAATTAAAAATTGTTTTTTACTACCCAATTGCAAACTTTCACCACGAATCTGTTCGTCTTTGGGGCAAATTCCTTCAGTTTTACCAATGCCAACTGTTAAACTATACGGATCGGCACGTAAAATATAACCTTGAACTAAAGTTCCAATTTTATGGACATATTCGGCCAAAATAGTATCTTTTTCAGCTTCGTGAATACGTTGATCGATAACATTTTTGGCGGTAACAGCCGCAATTCGGCCAAATCCAGGAGGAGTGACATTTTTACGTGTTTTTCCATCAATTTCAAAAATAGCAAAAGATCCGGATTCTGGGGCAATTTCGACTTCAAAAACAGTATCATCAGGAACAATAGTACCATGTTCTTTTTGGTCGCGTTTGTAGGCCGAAATTAATCCAGCTTCAATGGAATCCAATATTTCTTGAACTTCGATGTGTTTTTCACCGGCAATTTGTGCCACAGCTGAGGCAAATTCTGTTTTTGGTAGTTTTTTGATATCCATATTTTTATATTTTGCTAAAAAAAAGGGCGTTGCCGCCCGTAACCTTAGCACTTAATTTAACTGATTGATTATAGCACTAAAATGGCTGATTACGTGATTACAATCCTAATTCTTTGATTAATTCTTTTTGATGAGAGGTGAGATGGGTGGGAATAGAGAGATTTAGACGGATATAAAGATCGCCTTTACCATAACCTTGGACATCGGTAATACCGTGGCCACGAAGACGGATAAGAGTTCCGGGCTGAGTCCCGGGTTTGATACGAATTTTTAAGGGTTTATCTAAAGTAGGGACAGATAATTCATCACCTAAAATCGCCTGTACTAGGGTAATATCTTGATTAACAAATAAATTATTACCTTCACGGGTAAAAATTTTGTCGGGAAGAACATCGATATATAAAATAAAATCACCAAATTTTATTCGTTGACCATCGTCAACACCGGCAGGAATGGTGACTTTGCGACGAGTACCATCAAGAACTATTTCTTTTTTGCAGCCATTGGCGGCATCAATAAAAGATAATTGAATTTTGTAGGTGGGGACTTGACGGGAACGAGATTGTTGTCCCATACCACCGCTACCGAAGAATTGTTCAAAAATATCAAAAGGATTGGAAAACCCACCAAAATCAAAATCTTGCTCGCCGCCGCCACCAAAAGGATTACCACCACTAGATTGGTAGGTAAAATTAAACGGACCGTTTTGTTGTGTATAAGTATGACCGCCAAAATTACTACCGGCGGATGATGGGTCAAAAGCGGCATGACCAAATTGGTCATAGGCGGACTTTTTTTGAGGATTGGATAACACCTCATATGCACCATTGATTTCTTTAAATTTTTCCTCAGCATCGGGTGATTTGTTACGATCAGGGTGCCACTCCATGGCTTTTTTACGGTAGGCCGACTTGATATCGGCCGCTGACGCGCCTTTGCTGAGTCCTAATGTTTCATAAAAATCTGGTTTCATTTTTATTTAACAATCTCCCCTTCTTCGGCGTCTTTGGGTGCGTCAGCTTTTGGAGCTTCACCATCTGCTTGGGGTTGAGGTTCACCTTGTGGAGGTTGTTGATTAGCATAAACGGTTTGGCCAACGACTTGGAGAATTTGATTTAATTCTTCAGTAAATTTGTCCATTTCGTCTTTGTTAACCTCGGTTTTGGCCAAAATTTCTTTACCTTCTTTAATTTTTGCTTCAATTTTTTCCTTATCTTCGGGTTTTACTTTATCAGCAAAATCTTTGATAGTTTTTTCACCTTGGAAAATAGCGCCATCAAGACGATTTCGCGATTCGGCCAAAGTTTTTTTAGTTTCATCTTCCATGGCGTGTGCCTCGGCATCTTTCTTCATCTTTTCAACTTCTTCATCAGAAAGATTGGTGGCGTTTTGAATGGTAATTTTTTGCTCTTTATTAGTACCTTTATCTTTGGCAGAAACCGATAAAATACCACTACTATCAATATCAAAAGTTACCTCAATTTGGGGCATTCCTCGAGGTGCGGGAGCAATGCCATCTAAAACAAATTTACCTAAAGATTTATTATCGGCAGCCATTGGTCGCTCACCTTGCAAAACATTGATTTCAACCTGAGGTTGATTATCAGAATAGGTAGTAAATGTCTGTGATTTTTTGGTGGGAACAGTGGTATTGCGATCAATTAAAGGAGTGCGGACACTGCCAGCAGTTTCAATACCAAGAGTTAATGGGGTAACATCGAGCAAAACTATATCTTTTACCTCACCAGTTAACACCGCGCCCTGAACTGCAGCACCAATAGCCACGACCTCATCGGGGTTAACTGTGGTATTTGGATCTTTGCCAAAAAAATCTTTGACAACTTGTAACACTTTGGGCATACGGGTCATACCACCAACCATAACTACATCAGTAATATCGGCCTTGGAGACACCAGCATCTTTGAGACATTTTTCAACAGGAGGCAAAGTTTTTTGGATTAAATCATCGACTAACTTTTCCATTTCGGAACGAGTCATTTTGACAGTTAAATGCAAAGCTTGACCGTCTTTTTGGGTAATAAATGGTAAATTTATTTCAGTTTCAGCTGAAGATGATAATTCAATTTTGGCTTTTTCGGCAGCTTCACGAACACGTTGTAAAGCTTGTGGATCTTTGGATAAATCAACCCCGTGTTCTTTTTTGAAACCGTCTAACAAATAATCTGTTAAACGATGATCAAAATCATCACCGCCTAAAAAAGTATCACCATTGGTGGCTTTAACTTCAAAAACACCTTCACCAATTTCAAGAATGGAAATATCAAAAGTACCACCACCTAAATCGTAAACAGCTACAACACCCTTTTTCTTTTTATCAAGACCATAAGCCAAAGCAGAAGCGGTTGGTTCGTTAACGATACGTTCTACCTTAAGACCGGCAATTTCTCCGGCTTGTTTAGTAGCTTGACGCTGGGAATCGTCAAAATAAGCGGGGACAGTAATAACAGCCCGATCGATTTTTTCACCTAAATATTTTTCAGCATCGGCTTTGCATTTTTGCAAAATCATACTAGATATTTCTTGAGGTGAATAAATTTTGCCGCCAACTTCAACTGCCGCCATACCATCTTTACCAGAAACTATTTTGTAAGCGACAATTTTTTGAGTTTTGGCAACTTCAGCATCAGTAAAACGTCGACCCATAAGTCGTTTGACACTAGAAATGGTATTGGCAGGATCAAGAATCATTTGTCTTTTGGCCAAATCACCAACTAATTTTTTAGTTATTTGGACAATTGAAGGTATAGTGTTGCGGCCTTCGGCGCTTAAAATAACTTTTGGACTACCACCTTCCATAACGGAAACGCAGGAGTTGGTAGTACCTAAATCAATACCGATTATTTTTGTGGTTGACATATTTTTTTATTTTTTTAATAAATAATTTATAAATTTATAATATTTAATATTTCGATCAAGTTTTCGCCTCGCCGGCGGGGCTGGATTCTCCATTAAGATTTTTTTTGCCGACAGCTACTGTGGCAGGTCTTAAACATTGACCATTAAACATATAACCTGTTTTGGTAACGGCGATAACTTTATCATCTTCACCTTCAACGACGACTTGGCATTCCATAATACTGGGGTCAAATTTTTGATTTTCTGCCTTAATTTCGGTTAAACCATAATTCTGTAAAGTGGTCATAAATTTTTTATTGGCCATATTTAAACCTTCATCTTTAAGGTGAGAGGCAACTAATTGATAGTCATCAAGGACTTCTAAAAATCGCAAAATGATTGAGACTAAAGTTAGCGAAGCAAAGGCTTCTTTTTCCCGCTCGACACGTTTTTGAAAATTGGCATAATCGGCCAAAGAGCGATTTAGTTTGTCTTGCAAGTCAATAATTTGTGGATCAATTTTTGTTTTTTTCATGAGAAATTTAACGAGTAATGGTTGACAACAATTGGGCAAAATAGCCTACAATTGGGACAATTGATTGATAATGTGTACGTGCAGGACCAACAACACCGACAATACCGCGATGTGGACCGGCTTCATAAGTTTGATAAATAAATCCACATGGTTCTAGATGTTCCATACCCAAATCTTCACCAACCAAAAGATGAATAATTTCGGTGTCATTGATATCACCGTGAACAACTCCGGCTTTGGCAATAATGTCAAACCAAAAAGCAGGATTGTCTAATAATCCCAACACTGTTTTGGTAACATCGATATTATAAAATTCGGGTTCTTCGAGTAAATTTGAAGCACCATAACTATAAATTGCTCCATGGTCGGTAGTGCACACAGCCAAAGAACGGGTACGATTGGCTAATTCGTGAGTGGCTTCTTTTAACAATCTTTCAAATTCATTACGATAGTCCCAAACTTTTTCTTTGACGCCGATTTCTTCACCAACTGACATATTTTTGGGGGTCATTAAATGACGAACGTAATATTTTAGACCCATCGAAGTAGGACTACGACCTGCAGAAAGATGACCTTTTTTAAGGTATCCAAGCTGGGTTAATGAACCCATTTCGTTACGAATAGTAGCGGAAGATATGCCTAAATTGTATTTGCGTTCCAAATTTTCGGAACCGACCGGGGCGGCAGTTTCGATAAATTCTTCGGCGATACATTTAAGAATCTTGATTTGTCGTTGAGTTAAATCAGCCATATTAGCAATATACTACAAGGACTGCTAACAGGTGTCAAGAGGGAAAATGGGAAATTAATTTCCGAGTGTTTTTTGAAGACAATACTGATCGCAATTGGGACTGAGATTGCCTTTACTACAATCAGCCATACATTTGGCCTTTTGAACCATAGCA
The DNA here is from genome assembly GCA_023245435.1 of Candidatus Shapirobacteria bacterium. Taxonomy (GTDB): domain Bacteria; phylum Patescibacteriota; class Microgenomatia; order UBA12405; family UBA12405; genus UBA12158. Next base: position 24,589 of record JAHFKH010000009.1, read on the forward strand.
TTGGGGTTGGCGGTTGATGTTACTCCACCCAAAAATGCACGAAAGAGATAATAGGCAAAAATTGCACCAAGTATAGCAAGAACGTAGATTATATTTTTATTCATTTGATTAAATAATATATTAATAAGTTAATTAGTCAATTGCCTTGAGTGGGGAAGAATCCTCAATATTGATTTTGTCGATAACTTTTTGAAGTTTTTTAGTGCGGGCGCTAGCGACTTCGTCGTATTGTTTGTGAAGTGAGTCGATACGGTCGCCGATTTTGATAAATTCTTCATTGTATTTTTCAAATTCAGATCCAAAAATTTTTATTTGAGTAATTATCCCTTGGACATTTTTTTGAAATCGAAAATTTTCGTAGGCTTGTTTGACCATCCGCAAAATTGCGGTAAAGGAAAACGGACCGGTCATAACCACTTTGCGATTTAAGGCATCTTGCCAGACATCGGGGAAGCTTTCGTAAATAAAGCTAAAAATCATCTCGTTGGGAATAAACAAAATCACAAAATCAACTGTATTATCCTCGGGATTTATATAGTTACGAGAAGTAACATCGTTAATTTTCTTTTTGATATCCTGTTCAAATAGTTTTTTGAATTGAGTTTTGGCATCAGAATCAGGAGCTTCGCTCATTTTGACAATATTGGCATAAGGAAACTTGGAATCAATATTAATTTTAGTTTTGTCAGGTAAATATAGGGTAAAATCGGGTCGAGCATCGCCAGTGGTTTCTTGGCGAGTATAGTCGGTGCCAATGACGAAGCCCGACATTTTTAACAAATCTTCGGCAACTTTTTCACCAAAAGCACCACGTTGTTGATTGTTACTTAAAACCCGTTTTAAACCTTCGGTAGTGACCGATAATTCTTTGGTCAATTTGACATTATTTTCAATGGCATCACGTAAATTGGTAAAACTACCAACTCGTTCCTTTTCAACTTTTGATAAATTGTCACTGATATCACGGACCATTTTTTCGATGGCATCTTTTTTATTGGAAAGATCAATGGAAATTTGTTTACTTTTATCGTCAAGTTTTTCATTGTTAATATTAATTAAAGTTTTTATGGCTTCATTGATATCAATTTCGGGAGTTTTAGATTTTTTTAAAAGATAAAGGAAGTAAAGAAGAGTAATGATAATAATAGCTAGGAGAATATAGACAATGGTCATATTAGGGTATTTGAATAAATGAATTAATTTGACTGTAGTATTTGGCTTTTTTGGGACTGATTGATTTATCGATAAATAATTTGTCGAGCATACTTTGATACAAAACTTGAATTAAAGGGTTTAGGTTGGTAATTTCAATTTGTTTATTTAAAATTTGGGCGTGGGTTTTGCCACAAACTCCGTACAAATCGACAACTTGTTCTTCTGGGTCATTGTTTAGTTTGGTA
>JAHFKH010000043.1 GCA_023245435.1 Candidatus Shapirobacteria bacterium
TTTGGTTGGAGAATTCGACAAACTGTTGGTGATATTTCAAATTTATTTTTTAATTTAATGAGTTTAGTTGCCATTACTGTAATTATTTTGCCTAAATATCCCTGGGTATGGCTGTTAATTATGATGGCCCAAATCCCACAATATTTGGTGGAACGTTATTGGGTACAAAAAGATTGGTTGATACACGAGGAAAATAGTGACAAAACCAAATCGATGTGGGATTTAAATTGGCAACTTAGGCAAAAAAACTATATTGCCGAACTGAGAATTAATAATGCGATTGATTATTTGATTAATAAATTTAACAGTATATTTGATTTTTTTACTAATCAACGGGTAGAAGTTAGAGTGGCAAAAACTCCAAGTGAAATATATTTGACAATATTGTCCACAATTGTGGGAGGGGTGAGTTTGGGAATAATTATTAATGATGTTAGATTGGGGTTAATAACAATTGGGGCATTTACTTTTTATTTTGATACTATCCGTCGAGTCAGTCAGGTGTTTCAAAATTTTGTTTATACCTCGGTGTCAATCACAGAAAATTCATATCATATTGATAACTTTGCTCAAGTATTGGCATTGGAAAATATTGTCAAAGGTGGTGCTTTAAAAATTGAAGGTGACAAATCACCACTGATTGAATTTAGAAATGTATCTTTTAAATATCCGGATTCGGAAAGATATGTTTTTAAAAACATTGACTTAACAATTAAACCAGGTGAAGAAATAGCTATAGTTGGCGAAAATGGAGCGGGTAAAAGTACTTTAATTAAATTACTATGTGGATTTTATTATCCAAATGATGGGCAAATTTTGATAAACGGAATTGATAGTAAAAAACTCGATTTGACAGATTGGTATAAACACTTGGCTTATTTAACCCAAGAATTTACTCGATTTGGAAATTTAACTTTGGCGGAAAATATAGCTATTAGTGATCCAAATAAAAAACAAAATGATAAAGAAATTTTAAAATCATTAAATAGTGCCGATGCTTTGTTTTGGAAAAAATATAAAAATGGATTGAACACAATGATGAGTCAGCGCTATGGGGGCGAAGAACCAAGTTGGGGACAATGGCAAAAATTGTCGATAGCGAGAATTTTTTATCGAAATTCATCGGTGATGATTTTGGATGAGCCAACCGCTTCAATTGATGCGGTATCGGAATATAAAATATTTAATAAAATTTATAGCGAAGTTAAAAATAAAACTTTGATTATTGTGTCACATCGTTTTTCTACTGTCCGTAATGCAGGGCGAATTATTGTACTAAATAAAGGTCAAATTGAGGAACAAGGTAGCCATGAAGAATTGTTGAAAATTAAAGAAGGACTGTATGCTAAATCATTTAAATTACAAGCTAAGGGGTATAATTAGACATGATTAAGTCGGTAATTAGTGATTATTTAAAACAAAATAATATTGGAACAAAACTAGAACACCCTTCGGTGGAAAAGTTTGGTGATTTTGCGGTTCGAGGTGATGTCAATTTTTCTGATTTAGAAATTATTGAAAAAATAGATAAAGTGGCGGGGTTTAGTAATTTGTGGATTAAGGAAAACATATTGATTGATGAGGCCAAAAATATTTTGAATGATGAGTTTAAAAAAGAATTGGGTGATGTAAATAAAGATAAAAAAATATTAATTGAATTTTCCGATCAAAATACACACAAAGAACTTCATGTTGGTCATTTAAAAACTATGGTTATTGGTGAATCGGTGGCTCGGTTTTTTGAGATATTAGGAGCGAAGGTATTTCGAGCTAACTATCAGGGTGATATTGGTCCACATGTAGCCAAGGCAATATGGGGAGTACAAAAGTTATTGAATCTTCAAAATGAAACTATTGATGAATTTAATTTAAAATCTAACGAAGTTAAGGCTCATTTTTTAGGTAAAGCTTATGCGTTGGGCTGTACTGATTATGAAGATAATAATAAATCGGAAATAGATGAAATTAATCAAAAACTTTATCAAAAAGATGATAAAACAATGGTTGTTTATAAAATAACCAGACAGTGGAGCCTTGATTATTACAATGATTTTTATAAAAGATTTTATACAAAATTTGATAAATTGTTTTTTGAAAGTGAAATAGCCGAGGAAGGTAAAAAAATTGTAGAAAATAATGTGGGGAAAATTTTTGAAAAAGGTGAAGGTGGGTCAATTATTTTTGATGGAGAAAAATATGGGTTACATAAAAGAGTATTTATCACTGGAGTAGGGACGGTAACTTATGAAGGAAAAGAAATGGGGTTAGCTCAAGCACAGCGTCAGGCTTTTGAATTTGACAAGGCAATTCATGTGGTAGGTAATGAACAGGCAGGTTATTTTACGGTGGTAATAAAGGCAATAGAATTAATTGATTCGTGGTTTACAAATAAAGAATTTCACCTATCAATGGGCATGGTTAATTTGGTAGGTAAAAAGATGTCTTCAAGAACAGGGGATATTGTGACAGTTGATAGCATTTTGGATGAAACTAAAAGTGAAGTTAAATTGTTGTTAAAGTCTGATGATAGTAATCAAGATATTGTGGCCGAAGTTATTACAATTGGAGCAATTAAGTTTTCACTTTTAAAAAGTGATCCAAAGCAAAATTCAATTTTTGATATTAAAAAATCAATCGATTTGGATGGTAGTAGTGGCCCATACCTTCAATATACTTATGCTCGATGTAAAAGCGTCATCAATAAGTCGTCAGTTAACAGTTACGAGTTACGAGTTAATGAGAAATTTGATGAAAACGAATTGCCATTGTTAAGGTATTTTTATCAATTTTCAGAAAAAATTGTAGAAGCGGGAGAAAGATATTCGCCGGCAGTTTTGGCAGAATATTTGCTAAATCTTGCTAGAAAATATAATGAATTTTACGCTAAATGTAGAATTGTGGGAGAGCCGGAAGAAGGTCGACGTGTGTTTTTAACACAAGTGACAGCAAAAATAATTAAAGAAGGTCTGACACTTTTAGGTATCGAGACTGTAGAAAAGATGTAACAATTGTTGTGTTATAATCCGGTTATTATGAAAAAAGGCACAATAGAAGCCCATAATATTGATGGATCAAAAGTTAAGGGTGTACAGTCTGAAGGTTGGTGTAATGGTAGTGGATTATTGATAGATTTACCTGATGATGTGGTTATTATTGATGATCGATATACATTAATTGATAATTGCCCTTTTAATTGTAAAGCAACTAATTTGACAGTAATAGTTCGAAAAACTTAAGTAAAATCAAAAAATGGTTGTGCTATAATCCGGTAATATGAAATTTTCAATACAAGGTCATAATAAAATAGAAGGATTAACTGATACAGGAAAGCCATGTTTTGGGTCAAATTTGGAAGTAGATAGCGATAAATTAGTGATTCAATCTGCACCAGGCAGATATAGTTTGGGTAAATGTCCTTATTGTGATGAGAAAAATTTAACTTTAACTCTTGTTCTTAAAACTCAAAAACCAGTTTTGGTAATTTAGTTTTTAAATATCTTTTTGTAGATTTCGCTATAGTGGGAGACGGGAATAAATTTGATGGCTTTTTTGACTTCGGCGGGAACATCAACTAGAGATTTGACATTATCTTTGGGGAAAAATATAGTTTTTATCCCAGCTCGATGAGCGGCAATAGTTTTTTCTTTTAATCCCCCAATTTCCAAAATATTACCTCGAAGAGTAATTTCGCCAGTCATAGCAATATCGCGTGGCATGGGATGATTTTTTAAAGCTGAAACCAAGGCGGTGGTAATCGCCCCGCCAGCACTGGGACCATCTTTGGGAGTAGCCCCCTCGGGAACATGAATATGAATATCGGTTTTGTGAAAATCTTGTTTTATGCCCCATTCTTTGGCCATACTTCTAACAAATGACAAAGCCGCTTGACATGATTCTTTCATAACCGAACCTAATTTACCTGTCAAAATTAATGAACCTTTACCTGGCATAATATTGACCTCGATAAATAAAATATCGCCACCAACTGAAGTCCAAGCCAAACCCGTAGAGACACCAATTTCGTCTTTTTTACCCTTAAGCTGGGAAGAAAATTTTTCTGGTCCTAGTGATTTTTTTATAAAAATCATATTGTTGACATCAACTTTTTTGGTTTTGGTGGAAACGATTTTTTTGGCTACTTTACGTAAAAGAGTGGCAATGGTTCGTTCTAGGTGACGAACTCCGGCTTCACGAGTATATTTGTCAATAATATATTGCAAAGTAGTAGAGGTAAATGGCACAATTTGATTATTCTTTAAGCCATTGGCGTTGATTTCTTTTTTAACTAAATATTTGTTGGCGATATGATATTTTTCTTCTTGGGTGTAACCTGAAAAATTTATAATTTCGAGACGGTCGCGTAAAGCATAGGGAATGGAACTTAAATCATTGCCCGTTAAAATAAAAAATACTTTTGATAAATCAATGGGAAAATCGAGATAATGATCAGTAAAATCTTTGTTTTGTTCAGGATCTAGGGCCTCAAGTAAAGCAGCTGATGGGTCACCACGATAGTCGGCACCAATTTTGTCGACTTCATCAAGCATAAAAACAGGATTCATGGAACCGGCATCTTTTAGACCATTAACAATTCGGCCAGCCATGGCACCAACATAGGTACGCCTGTGACCTCGGATTTCGGCTTCATCCCGAATGCCACCAAGTGAGGCACGAACAAATTTACGACCCATGGCATTGGCAACTGATTTACCAATTGAAGTTTTACCAACACCGGGAGGGCCAATTAAACATAAAATATTGGCGGTTTGGGTACTGTCTTTGATTGATTCTTTTAATTTTAAAACTGATAAATATTCCAAAATTCTTTCTTTAACTTCTTTTAAACCGTAATGATCATTATCTAAAATATTTTGTGATTTGGTAATTGATAATTTATTTTGACTGTAAATTCCAAAAGGCATTTCAACAATGGCTTCTAAATATGTCCTAATATAGGATGATTCGGGACTCATCGGCCCCATTTGAGTTAGACGATTAAATTCTTTTAATAATTTCTTTTTAATAGAGGCATCTACTTTTAGTTTTTTTAATTTGGCTTCTAGTTCATCAAACTCACCACCAGAAGTTTTGCCTAATTTTTTTAATTCCTGTTCAATTTGATTTTTTCTTTCCTCTAATACATTTCGTTTCATACTAGAGTTAAATTTTTCTTGAGTTTTGGCTTCAATATCACGTTCTAAATCGGCAACTTTCATTTCTTGGATTAATAGTTCAGTAACCGCACGAAGACGAATAGAAACTGCCAAAGTTTCCAATAATTTTTGTTTATCTTCGATTTTAGTATCAACCGCAAAGGAAACTTGATCGGCTAAATCAGAAGAAGAAACTCCGGTCGATAACTGCATCATAGCCGGCAAATCAAACTGTCGACCTAAGGAGAAAGCCTTTTTTAATTGAGATAACAAGGCTTCGGCAGGTTGTTGAATATCAGTGGCTTGTTCTTCGATTAAGGCAACATCTTGGTATTCGGCCATAATGTAGGGTTCAACTTGAACAAAGTTTTTGATATAAACTCGAGATAAACCTTTGACAATGGCGTGCATTGAACCATCGGTTTGTAAAATATGTTCAATATGAGCTAAAACTCCGGTTTGATAAATATCCTTAAGTTCGGGTTTTTCGGTATTAATATCTTTTTGAGTGGTAATAATTACCATCCGACCAAAATTATCGTAGGCAGATAAAAGTGATTTACTTGATTCTTTGCGACCAAAAAATAATGAAGTTTCAACTGAAGGAAAAAGAACCACATTTCGTAAAGGAATCAAAGGTAAAACTTTGGGCAATTCTGATTTAGTGATAGGCATAATTAGCAGTCTACCAAATGTGTTGCTAAGTGGCAAGAAGTAAGTTTTTAATGGTAAAATATACCAATGAAATACGGAAAAGTGGCAATAGTGGGTAGACCAAACACTGGTAAATCTACCTTGATTAATGCCATTATGAATCAAAAGGTGTCAATTACCAGCCCTTTACCACAAACAACTCGACGGGCTCAGACAGTTTTATTTTCAGATGAGCGCGGGAAAATATTATTTACTGATACCCCGGGACTAATTGGAAAAGTGGTCGATTTGATGTCAAAAAGAGTTAACGAAGAAATCCCCCGTGAATTGGCGAAAACTGATTTGGTGGTGGCAGTGGTGGATATTTCGAGACCTAAAAAT
>JAHFKH010000044.1 GCA_023245435.1 Candidatus Shapirobacteria bacterium
ATAATCCGAAACTAATATTTTTCTAAAATTGTATTTATAAATTCAATTTTGTTTTTGTAATATTCCCGAGTACTCACACCATTTAAAGATTCTTTTAATAATCGATATTTATTTAATGAACTGGGATGTGATTTTAAATATTGCTCAAACTTTAGGCTATCTGTCCAACCTACAGATTTTGAATTTATTAAAAATATATCAATATGTTTGCTATCAATTTCGGTCACAAATCTGGCTCGTTCTAATGGATAATGACTTTTGGGTTTCCCAAAAATATTTTCTAGTTGTAAAAGTATATTGTTAAAATTATTGATATTTACTGGAACATAAACATCTATTTCATCCTGCCCAGAAATTTTCATATTAGTGGCGCCACAATGCAATACTTTTGTTGATTTACCTAATTTTGTTTGAATAATATTTTTTACTTTTTCAAATTTATCTCCGGTAGTTGGATCAAATGGTTTAATAATAACTTTGTCATCGTTTGACAAATGATCAATCCATTTTTGTTGTTTTGGGGTGAGCATACTAGAATCTAGTATATATAGTGTAATAATAATATAATAGTCAATCAAATACGGGGATTGGCGCAATTGGCTAGCGCGCACGGATGGGGTCCGTGAGGCTGATGGTTCGAATCCATTATCCCCGACAATTCGTGAAAATTGAAATTTATTTGACTTTATTTTGCTTGTACAAAATATAGTAAATAATCAAAATTGACAGCATTAGTAATTGGACAACTAGAAGTGATTTAGCTACCCCAAATCGATCAGCACATATGCCGAGAATTATGGCCGAAATCGAATATAAAATATTTCCCATAAACGAGTTTATTGATGTCATTGTTGCTCGTTGTTCATTGTTAAATTCATTTTGTAAAATGGTACTCTTGGCGACCACACTGGGGCCATACGACACCGAGGCAGTCGCAACCAAAAATGGTGAAATAATTGTGGGGAAAATATAAGCAATTATCACCAACACTCGACAATAAACTTCGGAATAAAATAATACTTTCATTGCCTCGTATTTGGCCAACAGTTTTCCACTTAATCTAAAACTGACAAAGCTCGTAAAAAAATTAATGGACATGACTATGTTTGTCGCCCAAATGGGTAAAAATATATTATAAAAAGCCGATTGAAAGTTCCACAGCACTCCACCCATCGAACCAATTATATCGGCAATACTAAGTAATCTAATTTTTAAATTATTCCTATACATCAACCACGAATTATAAAAATGATGTTTGACACTTTTACTTTTATTTTTATTAATTTTTGGGTCGGTAAAACCAAAACTTAAAACAGTGGCAATAATACGTGGGATTATTGATATGTAAAACAATAGTGATAATGAATTTGTCACTAAAAAACTTCCAAAAAATACTCCCGTAAAGCCGGCTAATTCTAGCCATGAATTCATTTTGCCATATTCATGATGATAATCGTTTTTTTTATTTTCTGATTGAAGTGTTTCATATAACAGAGCATCGTTGTTGCCCGAAAATGCAGCAAAACTAATGCCGTCAAAAATTGAGCCAATAAATAGCCATAAATAGTTTTGACTGAAGGCATAAAAAAGTATTGATAGTAAACTACTAACTGCCCCCAAACGGAGACAATTACTGCGACCAAATTTGTCAGAATAATAACCCAGAGGTATCTCAAACAACCCTTGACTAATTTGGGCGATAGAAAATAGACTCAAACTCAAAGCATATGAGTGAGTAATTTGATAAAAATAAATTACGGCTAGTACTGAATACAACCTAAAGTTGTGAAAAATGTAAAAGTATGTAAATAGTTTTACATTACCGATTTTTTTTAATTTTAAAAACATAATGATTTAAATAAAATAATATTGACCAAAAAAAACGCCGGTCTGACGACTGGCGTGTATTGGCTTAATTATTTTCTTTAAATCATGGGCACGATAAACACCAGTCTCGTACTTATTCGGGTACGACCGCTGTTGTTTATCATTGTTGCCATAGTGGGTTTATTTTAACACGAAATAAATCTGTGTCAATATTATAGGTTTATTTACTTTTCAACGCAACTTGCTCGCCGTGATAGGTGGCTTTGGCTTCACGAATAATTTTGTAGGCTTCGCGTCGTTTGACCCAGCCTTTAATTTTACTTGGTTCTTTATCTTCTAAAAATTTATAGTCAGAAAAAAAGTGCTCAATTTCACGTAATAAATGAGGAGAAACATCGGATAATCTTTTGTAATGTTTGTATTGAGGATTGTGAAGTGGAACTGCCAGAATTTTTTCGTCTTGGCCTTTGTCATCTGACATTATCATGGCACCAATGACTTTTACTTCAAGTAAACAACCAACAAAAACGGGTGAATCGGTAATAACTAAAACATCTAAATGATCACCATCTGGGGAACGGGTTTCGGGAATAAAGCCGTAATCAAAAGGATAGTGAAAAGGTGAATGTAAAACTCGATCTAATTTGATCACTCCCAATTTTTCGTCGTATTCATATTTGTTATGAGTTCCTTTGGGAATTTCGATAATAGCATTAACAACTTTTGGGGCTATTTTACCGATTAATATGTGGTCGAACATAGTTTTATATTCTACACTATGATTTTTAATTTGTTAATATTTAATGTGCTATGGCTTTTTTTGTTATTTTTGTTACTAAACAATCCGGTACTGGCAACCGAAGCTACCCCAAGTGCGACCATAGTCATCAATAAATTTCAATTTGACCCGCCAATGGTAGGAATGAAGGAGTGGGTGGAGTTATTTAATAAAACAGATAGTGAAATTGATTTAGGTATTTATCAATTAAGTGATTTTGATAATCACAACAAAATATTAACCGGTAAAATACCGGCTAAAGGATATTTTTTACACGAAGAAAGTAGTGGTTGGCTAAATAACCCCGGCGACACTATATTTTTAAAAATTGGAGAATCGATTATCGATGAGGTTGAATATAAAATCGATAAAGGCTTTTGGGTTGATAATTTGGCGATATCGAATTTTACCAATTTAAAAGGGAAATGGGTGGGAAGAAGTATTGACGGAGAAAATGAATGGATGGTTTTTTCTGATACTGAAGGGCCAATAAATGGTTTTATAAATTATTTTGATGGTTATAAACCAATAATTGAAAAAATTGGAATGACAATTGTCCCAGCTGTAGACCGATCAGGAATAGGAACGACAGCCATAATAACTAAAAAAGCAAATTTAATAAATAATATTTGTGAAAATTTTATGATTGATATTGGAAATAGTTTAGGTGATGGCAAATGTTATCAATTTGAATATATGGCGACTGATGGTGTAGGAAATACAACCATTTTTACTTCCAACTCGATTGTAAAATTTGATTTTACTAAATCAGAATTGGCAATAAAAAATGCTTTTAGAAATATTTTTAAAATTAAATTTGAGTTTTGGGGTGATGACGTCCAATCCAGTATTTTTAACTATCAATATACTTTAAGTGAATTAAATTGCGGTAGCAGTATTACTCCAAGTAATTGGTCATATATAAATAGTAATATATTAAATATTGGTTATAGTGGTGATCCTTTATCAATTTTGGGGAAATCAATTAATAATGCAGGTCTTGAAAGTGAAATTAGTTGTTTGGATTTTGTAATTGATATCGTTGCACCAAAAATTATTAATCAATCAAATCCAGAAATTGGTAAATATAAAATTGGGGATAAATTAGAATTTAGTTTGGAGTTTGATGAAGAAATTGAGTTAATAGAAAATGATTTGGCAATTAAATTAAATATTGGTGATGCCAAATTTATAAGTAAAATTGGTAATATATTAAATTTTGAATATGTTGTTAAGTTTGGTGATTTGTCACCTAATTTGGAAATTATTTTGCCACTGTCAGGCGAAATTTATGATTTGGCTGGCAATATTGCTGATTTGAAAATAAATAATTTAGACGCGGGTATTGAAATTGATGGGATACCACCGCAAATTAGTTTGATAGGGAGTAGTTATGTGGAAATTGCTCAATTTGAAAATTATGTTGATTTGGGGGCAACATCGAGCGATGGAGAAATAACGATAAATAACATGGTCAATACAATGTTGGGAGGAATTTATGAAGTTAATTATAGTGCGACAGATGAGGCGGGGAATACAAATCAAATAATGAGAAAAGTAAAAGTAATTGATACTACTTCACCAACATTAAATCAATTATCAATTATAAATTACGAATTACGAATTGAAAGCAACGAGGAAGGTTTTATCGAATGGCGAGGGAAGTGTGATAGTGAAAATAAAAATATAAACGTGGGTGATAATAAAATTACTATAAAAAATAGTGGTGATGGAATATATGATGATTGTCAAATTAGAGCTTGGGATAAATGGGGAAATATAGGAGAATGGCAAAAAATTGATAGTTTTGAGATTGACACTAATCCCCCGGTAATTAATTTTATTTTACCGACACCAGACGATAGTTCTTTTACTCAAAACAACGAAATTGAAGTGGCGATAAATTCGAATGAAAAAATAAAAACATGTAATTTGGAAAAAGAAAATATTAACAGTTGGAAATCGGAAGTATTAATTAATCAAGATTTGGTTGAAAGCTTTATGGAACAAAAAGTTGATATAAAAAATGAGGGAATATTATCTTTTTTGTGGAAAGTTAGTAGTGAAAAAGATTGGGATTATTTGAAGTTTTATATTGATGGAGTCTTGATTGATAAAATTTCGGGGATAGTAGATTGGGAACAAAAAGAATATGTTTTAACTGTGGGTCAACATATTATAAAATTTGCCTATAGTAAGGATTATTCGGGTGAATATGGTGAAGATACTGGTTGGGTTGAGGAAATTAAAATATTGGGTCAAGAAACTATAATTCCAATGACGATTGATGGCAATAACGCTGTGGCTAAATTAACTGACTTAAACAGTGGGGCCATAAAATATAAGGTGTTTTGTACAGATTTTTTTGATAATAAATCAGAGACAATTGAAAGAAAAATAATAAAGGAAACGGAAAAAATAGTTGAGGAAATAACGGTAATTCCGACACCGTATTTTATTTTTAAAACCAATACCTTAACAGTAGGGACAACGTCAGTTGTAATTAAGAAAAAACCATCAGTTTTGGGAGTAGCCACAACCAATAGCCCGACAATAACGATAACTCCACCACCAACCACAAAACTAAAGCCGGAAATTCCATGGACTGAAATAAAATTTTGGTTAATGGGAATGGTGGTTTTGGGAACAACTAGCGGGGTGGTACTACTTGACAAAAAAGTTATCTAATACTATAGTGGTATTAGTTATGAATAATTTAATTGAAAAACTAAAACAGAATGGATTTGAGGTTTATTTTTTGGAAACTGAAATGCAAGTTAAGAAAAAAGTTACTGAATTAATTCCAGAAAAAAGTGAAGTAATGACAATGTCATCGGTAACACTTGATACTTTGGGAATATCAGAAGATATAAATAAATCAGGAAAATATAAGCCAGTTAGACCTAAACTTTATACCAAAGACCCTGAGGCAGTTTATCGGGCAAATTGCCCTGAATTTGTAATTGGAAGTGTTCAGGCGGTAACTGAAAACGGAGAAATAGTTATGGCATCGGCGACTGGGAGCCAATTACCAGCTTATGCCTATGGGGCAAAAAATGTAATTTGGGTAATTGGAAAACAAAAAATAGTAAAGAACTTAGATGAAGCATTTAGAAGAATTTATGGTGAAGTATTAGAAAAAGAAGATGATAGAGCCATAAAAACTTATGGAAT
>JAHFKH010000045.1 GCA_023245435.1 Candidatus Shapirobacteria bacterium
GCCAGTGCCAAATCACCTTTTTTCAAAACTCCCATAAGAACAGGTTGATTGTTAATCGCAAAAACTGTTTGCGGTATAAAAAAACCAGGAATAATAGGTGTTTTAGAATCCATAAGACATCCGGTCAAAAAGACCATTAATAATTAATTTTAAAGCTTGTTGAAAAAAAGTCGGGCTAATTAAAAATACAGCCACCAACGACCCAAGGGCAATTACAATTGAAAGCCAACGAGTATAAGTTCCATAAGTCCGAAAAACCAAAACTGTAGCCAAAATAGCTGTTAACAAAGGTCCAAAAACTTTAACGTCTCCTAGTGGCAAAGTGTAACCAGCTACATACTTTTCTTCTTCACCAAAAAATTTTGCCAAATCATAATTGACCCCAAAAACTATTAAAATAATTTCCAAAACAACAATTATTAGTAATAATATTGAGCTAAATTTAGTTGAAGCTCCCGGTTCAGTCCGAATTACTTCATAAATTACTGTTGGTAATAAAAATATAAACATTAATAAAGGGCTTTTTGTTCCCATCGCCACAAAAGCACCAATTAGCGCCAAAATAGTAGTAATTGTGCAAATAACTGTCGGATTTAAACCAGAGGTTGATTTATTTATCATTTTATTATTGAATTAATAATTTTTTTTACAATCTCTTCTGCTTGCTCTTGATAAACATATCCTTCGGAAGCATATGTACTGGCGACCGGAAGAAGATGTTTAGTAGTGTAAGTTTGACCTTCAACTTTTTCCGTTTCAATGTAAGTTTTAGTTTTAGTTAAACTTTCGTGAAAAGTATTGCCTTTGGGTAAATAATCTATTGCCGAAATTAATGTGCCAGAAATTACATACTCATCCATTTTAAAAGCCAAACAACCTTTAAATATTTTTGGTGGAGGAGTTAGTTTGGGACGTTTAGGAAGCAAACCTTTTCCAGCCAACGGATCAAAACCACCACCTTGAAATTGATTGGGGTCTCTTGGTTTTATTTTTGGTTTAGGGGCCATAAAACGCAAATATTCCGGATTAGCCATTTCGCAATAAACAGCTGGATAACCGGCATATTTGTCCATAAAATATTTTATTTCAGGGCTACTGGAAGAAGTTGGTATTTTAATATTTTTGGTTTGTGAAGTTAGTAAATCCATATTTTTTCTTTGTTCCAAAGTTAAATGTTTTAAAACTTCAGGGTTTTGTAAATTTTTGAACAAATTTCCATAATCAAGACCTGTAGTATGAATATCTATTTGATTTTGAAGTGCTTGTTTTGCCTGAATTTCATCAGGATAACGACAAATAGAAATGTAGTAAGTCGAATCGTATTTTTCATCTTGCATTTGATTAAATTTACCCCTAATTTCAGTTATTTTTTCTGGTGTGTAACCTTTCATCCAGCCGGTAGCGGCCATAGCCGTCATGGAATCGAAAAATTTGGTCATTGTTCCCCGAGGAGCAATACCATGGACAGAAACAGTTTCACCGTTGACTTGGGCCGTTGGATTGCCGCTGATAAGTAAGGGATTGGCTTGATTTTCCGGATCAAGGTGACTAAGCTTTAGAGTAACCATGATTTCGTTTCCATCCCGAGAAACTTCATCCCAACCTTTTGGTAGCCAACCAGATGGAAGATTAAGATTAAATTTAGTAGCAGTTTTTAGATTCTTGGATACCATTGTCATCATAAGAAAAATCACAGGTTTTACCATTTATAAATAAAGAAGCCATATTCAATAGATAGCGGCCATTAATTTTTTTAAGACCAATAAAGCTTTCTTCCGGTTGATCTGGGCTAGAACAAAGTTTGGTCGCCTCAACACCATCACCATAATCGTTGGCACTCGCTTCCATACAACAAACATTATATTTAACTCCATCAACAGTGATTGTTTCCTTTCCCGTTACTGCCATTTTTCCTTGTGCAGTTTGCCAAGCAGTACCTTTTTGACATTTATTAATGAATTCTTTATCTGAGTCGCCTTCGCCTGGAGTAACTATTTTACCAGTGTTACCTCCGTCTTTTAATCCACTAAAATCTTTTTTTAGCTGTTCAAGTTGACTGTTACAAACACTTTGGCTGGGAGCATCACGACACACATTTTGGTCTTCAAAATTTAAAGCTACTATGGCAAAACATTGATTAATATAGTTTTTTTTACAAATACTAATTCCCTCTTCTTTGGTTTTGGCCGCTGAAGCAAGTGACATAATTTCAATCTGTTCTTTAGTTAGTTTATCGTCAATACTATCTCCACTTTGTCCTGGTACCCGATTTTTGACAAAAGAATAAACGAAAGAACCTAAAAAAACGACCATAAATAAAATAAACACAATACTAACAGCTTTTTTAATCGAAGGCGGGTTTGTTTTATTATTAGCCGTAGCCATATATTTTTATTAATTAATAATTTTTTCTTTTTAAATAACCATTGGCTTCCACTTTGACATTACCTTTGTGTTGAGTCGCAGCTTCCAGTGATTTTTGAAGATATTCTTTTTGTTGTAAATCCCAAATCGGTTCTTTTAAAATAATTTCGCTATTTTGTCCAAATTCATATGTCATACCGCGAAGCCACAAATCTTGGGCTTTTAATTCCCAATTTTTGGTAATTGAAGGAAGACATCCAATTGGGTCTGGTAGACAAGTATGTTCTGTGCCCTTTACCATTGGTTTGTTGGTAAAAGCTTCATTAAACATTAATTGTTTATTTATTGGATCAATATAACCAACAAAAGAAATTGGAATTGGATTATTTTCAATATTTAACTTGGTTGCCGTACTTACAAAAGTTTTCCAAGGGTTTTGATAAATAATTGTACCTTTGCCAATAATGCTAATAGCCCCACCATTGGTATTAGTATTGGAAATACGAAGAGATTTTGCTTTATTATTCCAATCAAGATTATCAAAATCAATTGACAGCTCATCAATTTTGATAGTGCTATTCATGGAAATTACTATTGGACTTAAATAAGTAGGTATGCTTCCATTCACTTTCTCAAAAATTTCTCCACCCCACTTAGTGTTCTTGAATTGATTTATATTATATTTTTTTAAAACTACATCAAACGATTCCTTAATCAAAGTGGTTGATGGAGTTGGAGTGGGGCTATTACCAACTACAAGAAAAGATTTAATTTTCTTTGGAGAGTAACCAAAATTGTTCAAAGTTACTACAGTTGCGACAATAATAAAAACAGTAACCAAAAATACTTTTATCATGACTCTAACTTAAGAATATTCCAACTTTAACAAAATAACAAGACAATTATTTTTTAGTTTTTGGTAACTCCTGACAAGCAACACCATCTTTGTTGCCATCAAGTCGATTGGTATCATATTTGACGCCACCTAATTTGGTAAAAAATGCTTGCGCTTCGGGCTGGGTATCAAAGTCACTACAATTATATTCGTCAGCTGTTTTACCCTTAGTCGAATCTGTCACCACATTTCCCAACTTGTCAAAAAGTAAATTGCCACTACTATCAGTGGCAATTTTAGAATCTTTGACCGATGAACCCGACAAAATACTATTTAAATTCCAATCATTACCTGTAGCCGTTAACCCAAATGCTCCCAAAAGTAGAGCAATCACCACACCCAAAATTGGTTTAAGTGTTTTTTTGGTACCCTCACTGACATCAGCTAATGGTTTAAATTTTGGTATAGCCATAGTTTTTATTAGGTTAATGAATAAAACATATAAGCGACAACTAAAATTAAAATACCAATAATGACCAAGCGAAATATTTTATTGCCTCGTAAGTTTTTCATAATTTTATTATGAACTTTTATATTTTTTTTGCAAGTTTAGTACTACTTAATATATTTTTCCATGTCAAATCAAAACCGTTCTATTTTGCTCGCTTCGTGCCTGCCCGCCTTTGGAGGGGAACGATTTTCGTACTATTTGACCGAATGTTCAATATATATGAAAATTATTTCCTACCACTAGTTACTCTGTCCACCGAATATTGATCTGTTAAATTTGTTCCTCTTATTCTAAAATCTAGTTTTTCAGCCGCATTAAGTCTTTCCCATTCAGTTTCATCTTTCATAGTACTGATTATTATTTTCAATTCTTCTTTTTGGCCTTCATGCAATTTTTTAAGTAATCTACCTTGACCTAACACAAAAAAAACAGGGCGTGCAACAATACCAAAGCAACAAGCAGTTGCACGATAATTCCATGGCAATTCCTGATCTATGGCACCAATAGGAAATTGCTTCAATTCATCAACAGATTTAATATATAAAGGTATTTGGTCTTTTGACATAGCGTATCATACCACCAAATTATATTGTATTCAACATTATAAGACTCATTGCTCGCTTCGTGCCTGCCCGCCTTTGGAGGGGAACGATTTTCGTATATTTTTAAGAAAATAATTATTCAGTAACTTATCAAATTTTTGGCCAAAGCAGTAGGTTAGTTAAATCGCTATTGCTGAGTTGGATAACTATCAAGAAAACCTTGTTTTAAAAGAAAAACACCATTTAATGATTTGGCTTGGTTACTGTCAAAATTTAGCATTATAGTTTTAGGCTGTTTTAATAATCCAACTATTAGAGTTGGTTTGATCCATTTATTACTGACTGGAAACACAACAAATACTGAAGCATTTTCTTGAGGACTCATATAAAGATTATTTTCAATGGGGCTTAAGTCTTGTTTAAGATTCCTAATTCTAAGATAATTTACTAGAGGAACAATTCTCCTGTCTCCGGCAGTTCTTCTGTCACGAATATTCAGATGGGCAACGATCCAGGTAATGTTATTGAAATTGTTTCTGTAATCACCCACATCAGCAATTTCTGGTGTCAAGTATATTTTATCTAAACTATAGTAAATGTTGTTATCCTGCCACTGAGCAGTCACTGCCAATTCTTTAACCAATACTGGATTTGGGTTAACACCTGATTCTTTCTGCACTACAGTAGGACTGACTAATGTTGTTTTTTGCAATGATTCATTATTTACAGTATCTTTTGTATCGTTTAAAGCTGCCTGATATTTTGTGCCCAAATAAAAGCCAATAAATGGAAAACTTACAAATAAAACTATTGCCAATATTTTTGAAAAGGTTGTTACGGTAGTAAATGATTTTGGTAATTGCATAGTTAAATAATCCCACATGCAAGGTTACTTTGCAAATAATCAAGAATTGTCTACAATGCTCGCTTTGTGGAACGATTTTCGTACAAATTTGCCGAACGTAAGGTATGTTTAAAAAAAGATTACAGTGGTCCTAGATTACCGTACCAAATTCCTACAACAGTAGGTGTTGGAGCAGAGACATTGGGCTGAACATTTATATTCTGTGTATTGCCAGACCTGAGACAATTTGTCAGATTCGTTTTAGCTATATTTCTAATAGCATCACCTGAGCTACCACCATACGAATTAGCCTTTTGTATGTCTGCTTGATATTGAGTGTTACAAATAGAAGAATAATCTACGTTCTGATTTTGTTGTATTTGTTGAATCGTTGGTACATTTGGCGAAGTTACAGTGTATTGAGTTATTGCTGGAACATATTGGCTTAAACTCAAAGGTGGAGAGTTCTTATAAATTGAGTTATAGATGTCCATCGCTTTTTGTTGAAATTGCTTACATTCAGCA
>JAHFKH010000010.1:0-11250 GCA_023245435.1 Candidatus Shapirobacteria bacterium
GAAATTTGGAATTACTTAATTTTGCCACAAGGCTGGACGATTGGTCTTGAAATTATGTTTTACTTTTTTGCCCCCTGGCTTATTAAACAAAAAAATAAAACATTAATAATTATTGCCAGCACTAGTTTAATCGCTCGATTAGCCAGTTATTATTTTTTGCATTTAAATCACGACCCGTGGGAATATCGCTTTTTCCCTTTTGAAATTATCTATTTTATATTAGGAATTATGGCCTATAGAACATACATAAAATATAATTTAAAATCAAAAATTATATATTTAATCCCAGTTTTCGCTTTTACTTTATTTTTTCAATTTATTCCCTTTAATACTAAACGTATGTTGGCCTATTATTTTATAACCTTTATTTCAATTCCTTTTTTGTTTGATTTAACTAAAAATAATAAATTTGATCGTTTTATTGGTGAACTTTCCTATCCTCTATATTTATGTCATTTTTTAGTTATTGATTTATTTGCTCAAATAATAAAAGTTAATCACAATTATTTAGGTTTATATGCCTTAGTCTTTTCTCTACCATTAGCCGCAATTAGTTACTATTTAATTCAAAAACCACTTGAAAGATTTCGTTAGTTTATAATCTAGTTATGGAACTTATTATTGAAATTAAAAATATAATCAAGTGGCACGAATTACTCTGGCAGATGGTTGGACGCGAAGTCAAAGCCCGCTACAAACAATCAATTCTTGGGTATTTTTGGGTAATTCTAAATCCTTTAGCTCAAATGTTGGTTATGTCATTTGCTTTTTCTTTAATTCTTAAAATTCCTACCAATTCTGCCAGTAATATTCCCTATTCTATATTTCTTTTTGTGGCTTTATTACCCTGGAATTTATTTGCCAATTCACTAGCTTCCGCCTCAACCTCACTGGTCAATTCAGCACCACTTATTACCAAGGTTTATTTTCCTAGAACTATTTTAGTAATATCAACCATAATGGCCAAAATCGTCGACTTTTTGTTTGCCTTGATTATATTAATTGTTTATATGATTATTTTCAAAATTCCTATAAATATAAATATATTATGGGTTTTACCAATATTTTTTATACAACAAATATTTACTATTGGTTTGTCACTATTTTTTGCTGCCAGTAATTTGCTGTATCGTGATATCCAATATTTATTATCACTCATTATTACTCTTTGGCTTTATTTAACCCCTGTCATTTATCCCGCCGATATAGTTCCCGCTAAATTTAGAATATTTTTTCAACTAAATCCTATGGCCGTAATTATCAATGCCTATCGTCAAACAGTTCTTGGTGGGGGAGTCCCAAACTACAACAGTTTATTTATCGCTCTCGGAGTTTCACTAATCACATTGTTACTCGGTTTTTCTTATTTTAAATCACGAGAAAAAATCTTTGCTGACAATATATAAACCAAAACCAAAAATAAACCAATCTGTAAAACAAAATTTCCGATTATTACACTTGAAATAGAACCTCTAAAAACAAAGATAATAATTGGTTGTAAAATTGTAGCAACTAATAAAAATACATTTACCCAAGCCTGATCAGTCGCCATTAAAAATGAAATAATAAATTGACTAAAAGCAAAAAATGCCATAGAAAAAACCACATAGTGAAGCCATGAAGCAGACTCAATATAAGCAACACCAGAAAATAAATTAATCACTAATGTTGGGAATAAACTAAACAAACTGGCTGCTCCGATTCCAAAAATAAAAATAACCAATCCTAATTTAAAAAAGGTCGAATTTGTTTTTACTTTTTTTGCATGACGATGAGCTGCAATTGGAAAAACTAAAGTAATCAAAGGTGATAATCCAAATAAAATCATTCGTCCTAACATCGATAAAGAAGAATACAAACCAGAAGTATGAGAATCAAAAAAAATTCGAACCATTAAAATATCAGTTGACACCAACAATGACGTCCCCAAAGCATAAATAAAACTATAACCCACAAAATTAGAAATATTAAAATTTAGAACCTTACCATCAATAATTTTGGGATAAACACTACTTTTTATATATAAAAACGAAATTACAGTCATCAATACTCCGGTCAAAATTTGCGCCGATATTACACCTGTTGCCCCATATCCTAACTTTATAGAAACGACCGATAAAACAATCGTTACAATTACACTAACAAAACCAATTATCGTCTGAAAAATAATTTTTTGAAATGCAAATATATATGAACTAATAATTACCTGGAATACAGAAATAAATACCGAAACGCCCAACACTATAAAAGCAATATAATGGGCTTTAAAAATTACTGCCAAAGGCTGTGAAAAAATAATTAATAACGAACCAAAAGGAATTGTTAAAACACTTATTTTATTAACTAAAAAATAAAACAATTTATTAATGGATACCAAATCATCTTTACCCCTATAATCTGCCACATATTTTGTCACCACATTCGAAATTACAATTGTGGGAATACCCAAAATATAAACCAAACTTAAATAAGACAAAAATTCACCATACTCAGCTGGTACCAACAAACGTAATAAAATTAAATGAAAAAGATATCGAAAAAAACTCGAAAAAACGCTACTAAAATAATAAAATGTACTCGATTTTGCAGTTGGAGTAGTAATTGCCGACAATAATCGTTTCACTTAGTCAGTTTAACATGTAAAATATAATGTAAAATTAACCAGTATGACTACCAAAACAGTAATTAAATTTGAAAACGTCACTAAAAACTTTTCCAAAAACAGTCATAAAACATTCAAGGAATTTCTTCCTGCCTTGTTTATGGGAGAAAAAACCGTTGACAAATTTACTGCTTTAAAAAATATTTCTTTTGAAATTCAGGCAGGGGAGTGTGTCGGTATCATTGGCCCAAACGGCAGTGGCAAATCAACCATCTTAAAACTTATTGCCGGAGTAATGTCACCATCATTGGGCACAATTAAAGTTCAAGGCAAAATTAGTCCACTAATTGAACTTGGAGCGGGTATGCATCCTGAATTAACTGGTCGCGAAAACATCTATCTTAACGGAGCAATTTTGGGCTTAAAAAGAAAACAAATTGAAGCAAATTTACAAAGCATTATTGATTTTTCCGAAATTTCCGAATTTATTGACCAACCTGTCAAACATTATTCGTCGGGTATGTATATGCGCTTGGCTTTTTCTGTCGCTGTTCACGTTAATCCCGAAATTCTTATTGTTGATGAAATTTTGGCCGTTGGTGATACCGAATTTCAAGACAAATGCTTTAAAAAAATGGAAGAGTTTAAAAAATCAGGTGTCACCATAATTTTTGTCTCACACAACTTAGATCAAATTAAAAAATTTTGTACCAAAACTATTTATATTGATAATCATATAATTCAAGCTATTGGCCATACGGCGCAAGTCTGTGAAAAATATCAAAAACATAATGAAAGTAAATGATAACCCATTAAAAATTTGTTTATCAAATAGCCAGGGAATAGGTAACCGGATAAAATTTATTGCTTCGTGTATTCGAATTAATAAGCTCAAAGATATTGATTTATATTGGCCTCAAAATGGCTGGGTACCAACTAGTTTTAAGGAATTATTTAATTTTGATTGGCCATATCCCATAAACGAATTTGATCAAGAATTAATTAAAAAAAATATACCCTTAAAACCGCCACTTTCATATACTGAAGGCTGTCGATTATATGTCAATAAAAGAGATGGACTACCCAATAATTTTTCTAAACTATATTTTCCTTCCAAAAATGGTTACGGAATTGATTTTGAATACAATCGAATTCCTCAAAAAATACTAAATATTTATTTACCATTTTTTAAAAGACTAAAGCCATCAACCAAAGTAAAAAAACGATTAAAAGACACCAAATTACCCAAAAAATTTGTAGGTTTACAAATTCGCAATAACAAAGATTGGTTTAAATTTGGTCGAAATGAAAATTTAGGTTTATTTTGCAATGAAATAAATAAATATCCAAAATCAACCAAATTTTATCTTTCTTGCATGAGTCAATCAATTAGTAAAATTGTTCATAAAAAATATCCAAATCAAATAATTGAATTACCACACAAAAATTATATTTCCATGATTGATGCAGTGACTGATATGTACAATTTATCCAAAGCTAGTGCCGGAATTTATTCTTATGGTAGTTCATTTTCCGAAGTAGCCTGGTGGATTGGTAAATGTCGTCAAACTGTTACCGTAGTCGGAAGTTTCGAATCATGGCGGACAGCACCCATAAATAGCGAAAAAATAATTTATTATTACATTGATAAAAATAAGATAAAAAATCCCGAAAAACATATTAAAACTTTAACAGGCATAGTTGATAAATTTATTTATAAAATTCCTAAAAAACTATCAAAAGACGCTGACAATGTTTTAATTGAAGCCACCAATACTATACCCTCCAAAAAAACATTGTTAAACACCGCCAACCATATCCACCAAATTCAATTTTTAGAAAAAGAACTGTCTAAAACTAAACATGAATTATTTATCATCAAAAATAGCAAATTTTTTAACCTTTGGCAGAAATTTAAAAAACACATATGGTTTTAACCAATACTATTAAAAAACACATTACAAAACAATTTATAGAAACATTAGGACGGCCACCCCATCTTGACAATCCAAAAACCTTTAATGAAAAGCTTCAATGGTTAAAACTTTATTATCACAATCCTTTATTAACTATTTGTGCCGATAAACACCAAGCCCGTGAGTATATAACTAAAAAAATTGGATCAAAATATTTAATTCCCTTGTTGGGGGTATATGACAACGAAAATCAAATTGATTTTGACAAACTACCAAATAAATTTATTTTAAAGACGAACCAAGGTTCGGGTTACAACATAGTTTGTCACGATAAAAGCAAGCTTGACGTCAACGACACAAAAAATAAATTAAATTTGTGGCTTAAACCACAATCAAACCATTATTTTCATGCCTATGAGTGGAGTTATAAAAATATCAAACCAAAAATTATTTGTGAAAAACTGCTTGAGGATAAAAATGATTTAAAGGAATATCAATTTCATTGTTTTCATGGTCAGCCTAAATGTATAATTGTTGTCTCAGAGCGAAAAACTGAAGCCAAAGTAGATTTTTATGATTTAAATTGGAATCGTCTACCACTTAGGAAAAAAAGTTCCCCGAGTCAAAAGGAAATTAACAAACCATATTGTTTGACCGAAATGATAAGTATTGCCAAAAAATTATCAAACAATTTTCCTTTTGTTCGAGTTGATCTTTATGAAGTGAATAAACAAATTTACACTGGCGAATTAACTTTTTTCCCCAATGCTGGTTTTGGCACTTATAATCCAATCTCTTGGGATTATAAATTTGGTGATTTAATTAATCTAAAAACAATTAAAATCAATAAACTTTTAAAGTTTATAAATTATTAAATTATGAGAATTGCCTTTGTTACAAATGAATATACAACCGAAGACAATTTTTCTGGAGGAATTGCCAATTATTTACATCGTGTTTGTTTATTTCTAAAAGAGGCGGGACATGACCCAGAAATTTTTGTTGCCAGTACCAAAAATAAAGATATTATCAGCGATAACATAATAGTTCACCAAGTATTAATTCCCACCTTAACCACTACCGACAATTTATCAGCTCACCCCTGGGTGTTAACCAGTTTTTATCTCAACAAAAAACTAGAGCAAGTTAATAAAGTCAACAATTTTGATATTGTTCAATATTCAAATTGGATGGCGACTGGTATTTATCGCCTAAATTATCTTCCATCAGTTACTCGAATTTCCAGCTTTCAATCAATGTGGGTTAAAAAAAATAATCAAGATACGTCACTAGAAGAAAAACTTGAATTAATCGCCTTAAATAAAAGCGATGTTATTTATTGCCCTAGTTTGTTTTTAAAAAATGTTGTTCAAAACTATGTTCATCAAAATATTAATATAATTGAAACTCCATTTCAAATTGAAATCAAAAAATATAATTATTCGTTATACAAAAGTATTTTAAACAACAAAAAATATTTACTATTTTTTGGTCAAATTTCGGAAAACAAAGGCATAACTGAAATATCAGAAATAATTAACACGCTTCTTAATAACAATCCCAACTTATATTTTGTTTTTGTCGGTTCCGGCGACACTTCTAAACTAACACATAGCCAAATTATTTGTATTCCTCCACAAAAACACGAAAAACTGTATCCCATTATCCAACATTCGTATGCCGTGGTTCTTCCTTCTCGTGTCGATAATTTACCCAATACCTGTCTTGAAGCCATGGCTCATGGCAAAATTGTCATCGGTACTAGGGGAGCTAGTTTTGAACAACTAATAAATAACGGAAAAAATGGGTTTTTGGCCGATAAACAAAATTCAAATGATTTGCTTGCTACTATCGACACGGTTCTAAAAATAAATCCAACCAAAAAACTAAACATTGAAAAACAAGCCCAAAAAACAATCAACCGGTTAAATCCAAAAAATACCATTAAAAAACTAATCAAATTTTATCAAAATACCATCAAAAAACATTCAATACACCCGGCACAGACTTTTTAATAACTCCAAGATTTATTAAATAATTTAATTTATCAGCCATCGTCTGTTTAATATATTGCTCTTTTAATTTACCACCCAAATATATTTGATACCATTGCCGCCATTGCCAACCCCGCCCCATATCTTTGCTAGGATTACTCAACAAGGCCTTGCCACCATTAATAACCTTGTGTTCAAAATGAGAATAGTTTCTAATTGGAAAATGATAAATATCAATAGTAGTCGTCAATATTTTTTTAAGTTTTTTTGCCGATTTTACTGTATCATTTCCAAATCCAATTTTAGTTACTTTTCGACTAGTAATTAATTTATTTGAGTAAGTATACAACCACAAATCATCAATATTTCTATCAATAACTTTGGGAGGGACGCCAAAAGTTTTTTTAACATAATAAGGATAATTTTCAAAATTAAAATTCTTTATATTTAAATTTCTTGGCGGTAAATAATTTCGTACTGGTACCGAAATTACATCATAATCACTTTCAATCAAAATCATGGTTTTTAAATTAAAATATTTTGGTACCCAAAATTCATCCGCATCACTGTTAATTACAAAATCTGCTTTATATTTATCAATTGCAATCTTAATCAACCTTGTCACCCACACATCTTGTAAAAAACCATTTTCCCTGTTTACAAAATAATCAACCTTTCCCAATTTCTTATATTTTTCCAAAATAGCCACAGTTCCATCAGTAGAACCATTATCCATTACAATAATTTTGTCGACACCTTGGCTCAAATGATATAAAATATTTTTTTCAATGATATCAACCTCATCTTTAACTAGTAGTGTCATTGCTAAAAAAATATTCTTTTGCAGCATCTTTACCCGAGAACCGGCCAAGTAGGGTATAATTTTATGTTTAGCTAAAGTTTTTATTCCTAGCATATATCCTATATTATATCAAAAACCAGTGAAAAATGCTAAAAAACACCATTAAATCAGCCATTTCCATAGAAAAACGTCAAAAAATAAGATCGATTCTCAAATGGCTACCTTATTTTGACTTTCTAAACCATATTTCGACTTCTACCAAAAAACAACTAAAACTACCCTCAAGCAATTATGACATTATCGATTTTTCGGTTATTGCCTGGAATTATCGATACCAGCGCCCCCAACAACTAGCTTCAGAATTGGCCAACAGTGGTCACCGGATTTTTTATATTCACAACGAATTTACCCCTCAACTATTTTCATTTAACAACCAAATTAAAGTAAAAAAAATCGCCTACAACATATTTAACGTCACTTTATCAGCCGGCAATAATAAATTTATTTATACTGAAACTCTAAATAAAAAAGATAAGACAATAATAATTAATTCGTTAAAAAATTTAATTAAAACTGCCAATATTATCAACCCCGTAGCTAAAGTCGATCATCCATTTTGGACCCAAATTTTAGACGATTTATCAATGCCAATCATTTATGACTGTATGGATAGCCATCAAGGGTTTTCCAATAATGCCAAGCATATTCCTCTTTTGGAAAAACAATTATTTAACCAAGCAAATTCAACCATTGTCACTTCAAACTATCTCAAAAACTTAGCCTCAACAAACAACGCTAAAAATATAACATTAATACCCAATGCTGGAGATTATTTACACTTTCATTTAAAAACAAAAGATATTCCTTCTGACATAAAAAATATACCTCATTTAATTATTGGTTATTATGGAGCCATCTCTGACTGGTTTGATACCAATATTTTAGAATCACTAGCCATAAACCATCCACACAAATCAATTGTTTTAATTGGTTTATTATCAAATTCTAAAGTTGATAAATTAGCCCAAAAATACAAAAATATTTATTTACTTGGCGAAAAACCATATTCAGTCCTACCTAACTACCTTCACCAATTTGATGTTTGTATTATTCCATTTGTTTTAAACGATTTAATTAAAGCAACCCACCCTGTCAAAATTTTTGAATATTTAGCCGCAGGTATTCCAATAGTCAGTACCAAGTTACCCGAAATTTTAAATTTAAATAAGTTAGTTCACTTTGCCACTGCGACCAATTTTTCATCACAAATTAATATCGCCCTTGCCGATAAAAACATCAAAGAAAAACAAGAATATGCCAAAATTAATACCTGGCAAAATCGAGCCATTATTTTTGACAAATTAATTAACAATATAATTTTTCCCAAAGTATCAGTGGTAATTCTTTCCTACAACAGCCCAAAATTAATGAAAACTACGTTGGACTCAGTTATCAGTCAATCAAATTATCCCAATTTAGAAATTATTGTCGTCGACAATAATTCAAATCAGGAAACAATTAATTTACTCGAAAAATATTCCAATATCAAACTAATTTTAAATAAAACAAATTATGGTTTTGCTAAAGGCAATAATATTGGTATGAAAGCCTCAACTGGAGAATATATTATATTATTAAACAACGATGTTATTGTCACCCCTGGTTGGATTTCTCGGCTTTTATTTTATTGTCAAAAAGATAATGTTGGACTGGTAGGCCCAGTCACCAACAATATTGGTAACGAAGCCAAAATTAACTATGACCTAAATAATTATCGAAACTACACCGTTAATCATTGGGGTAAAACTTTAGAAGTCAACAATATTGCCGCCTTTTGCGTTATGATGAGTCGTCAAGTTTATAAAAGAGTAGGGGAGTTAGACGAGCGTTTTGGCCGTGGTATGTTTGAAGATGATGACTATTGTTATCGCATCAAAAAACTAGGATTAAAAATATTAATTGCCGATGATATTTTTATTTACCACTACGGCGGCGCATCGTTCAATCCCCTCCCCGAATATCAAAAATTGTTTATTGAAAATAAATCAAAATTTGAAGAAAAATGGCAAACCAAATGGACACCACATCAATATCGAAAAAAATAAAAGAAGGTATCCCTTATCTTTTCATATTAATTTCAATTATTGTCTGCAAAATCTGGATTTTATCACCCCATAATTTTTTTATTTTTGATGATTACACCAATTTTTTTAACAATCACTTTAATTTTGCATTTTCCATATTTCCCCATCAAATGTACAACGATCGACCGATTGGCAATTTCTTATTTAAATTTTTATACGATTTATTTAGGTTAAACTCCACTCCATATTTTTATTTCTTATTAATTTTACATACCCTAAATTCATTTTTAGTTTACAAATTATTTAAAAAATATTTACCCAAAAATACTGTCTTAATTTCTGCCATTATATTTGCCGTTTGGCCACGAAGTACCTTTGCTGTTCAATGGCTGTCAGCCCTTTACGATTTACTTTCAGTTACCTTTATTCTTTTATACCTTTTAAATTATAAAAAATATTTTTCGCTAGTTTTCTATTTTCTGGCCTTGCGTACCAAAGAATCAGTTTTGTTTATTCCTCTTATACCCATAATTTATGACTATTTTAAAACTAAAAAATTTATCACTATCCACAAAATAAATCTAGCTCTAATGCTATTTTATATTATATTAATTCTCTATTTAACTTTTACTTCAAATTATCAACATTTTTCCCAAGACAACCCATATTACCCATCATCAAACCCAATTTTATGGATAAAAAATATATTTATATATTTATATTTATTTACAAACATCCGCGAAAATGGTTTTATTTTTGATGGTTTTCACCCAATTGGCATCATCTGTCTTTTTGTATTTATCATATTTACATTTATTAATATTAAAAAAAATACAACCAAATTTTTAATAATTTCTTTTATTTTATCTTTACTTCCAATTCTACCTTTTGCCAACCGTCAACATAAACTTTATCTATATTTACCATCAATTTTTTTAATACCTCTAATCGTCAGCTATTTTAATAAAAAAATTATATATATTTTACTAATCATTACTATCTATTCAAATTTTATTGACAATTATTATTTATCCGAAAAATCATTTTGGCTAAACACTGGTGCCAAAAATAAAACTGAATTTAATCAACTAAAATTATTACCAAAACAGCAAAGTATAAACAAAATAAAAAATAATGACCCCAATGGTATATATTATTATGGCCCAGGTCATGTTATCAATTTATTTTTCAACGACCCCACTAAACTATGAAACACTATAAAACAATTGGCATCATTGGTTATATGGGTATGGTGGGCGGTACCACCTATCGATATTTTACTAGCCAAAATTACGAAGTTGTAGGGTATGACCCACGTGATCCAAAAAGTAGTTTAGCAAAAGTATACAATTGTGATTTAATTTTTGTTTGTGTCCCCACCCCTTTTGATTGGAAATCCCACAAATACGACGAATCAATTGTCAAAAAAACTTTATCCGAAATACCGGCTGGTAAAACTGTAGTTTTAAAAAGTACCGTACACATTGGCACTACTGATAAATATCAAAAAAAATATCCAAAAATTAAACTATTATTTAATCCCGAGTTTTTATCCGAAGCCACTTGTGATATGGATTTTTGTAACCCCGATCGTCAATTTGTAGGCTACACCAGCAAATCAAAGGGTACGGCTACTAAAGTCTTAAATAGTTTGCCATTATCATCCTACGGGGCGATTATGCCTGCCAAACAAGCTGAATTACTAAAATATATTAACAATATGCATGGCACTATTGCCGTGATGGAATTTAATCATTATTATGAAGTTTGTCAAAAAGAAAATATTGACTACGAGGACACTATCAAAGCCGCCACTGCATCAAAATATTTAAATCCTTGGTATACCCAAGTT
>JAHFKH010000010.1:11260-21725 GCA_023245435.1 Candidatus Shapirobacteria bacterium
GTTATGCACAAAGGTTTCCGTGGTTTTGGAGGCAAATGTTTTCCCAAAGATATCAATTCCTGGATTGAGTACCTTAACCACAAAAAAATTGATGCCACATTATTTAAAGCCGTCCGCAAAATGAATCGACGAATTCTTAAGGAACAAAACTTAACCGAAGAAATGGCGGAAAAGAAATAGTTACCACAAACTAACTGTCAATACCGTTAACATCCAATACAACCAAAACAAGTTACGCTGAGGATAAAAATTATTAAACAAAGGTAATTGCAACGCAAACGACAATAATACAATACCTATTGCCAATAATGATTTTTTCTTAATCAAACTAATAATTAACAACAACAAAACAATTAATTCATATTGCGATGGAATTAGCTGAGGAATTCGTGCCAATATATTTGCTGACATATTTTGGGCAGCATAGTTTCCAATTTCAATATTATTCAACACTCCAAATTTAGATTGTAAAAATATTAACCCTACTCCAACAAAACCAAAAACAATAAATGTCTTTATTTCAATTTTACTTTTCAAAAAAATTATCAACAATAGTATTGGTAAATAAACAATCATAACTGTACGCATTAAAAATGATAATAAAAATAAAAACCACAACCATTTTTGATTAGTTTTTTTGTCCAAAGCCAAAATTGTAGCCAATCCCATAAAAAACCAGGCTGGCATTTCTGACAAGTTAGAAATAAAGCGAATAAACCAACCATTCATTACCAAATACCAATACACCGATAATATTATGGTCATCATTAATAACCAAATGTTTGCGCTATTAAGCCAAACTACAACTAACAGTAACACTGGTAATGTCATCAACGTCCACACACCCATAGTATCCATCCACATCGTCCCATCACCAAAAACTGCCATTTGCGCGGATCTAAAATATAAATAAAATGGTTTAGAAAATGTTACCGTAGGCTCCACAAACAACTTTTTATCTTTTAGTATTTCTCGTGACCACGAATAATAAGTTAATTGATCAAATCCAGTTTCATAATATTGTATATCGTCCTTTAAATTTAATTGTCCATTCCATGAAAAAAATGCCAACGATCCAACCACCAATATTCCCAAAATTACCAAAAACCTAATTTCTGATTTTCGATAATATTTCAAAACATTATTTCTAACTTTATCAAACGACAACGCCAAAATTATAATAACAAACCAATATTTTAAAACCGAATAGTACTGCCACACAAACGCATGAGGGTAATACATTAAATAAAATTTACTCAATATTTTTACTACCACAAATAAAAATATAACTGCCAGTATTTTTTTCATTTAACCTTCTCAATCTTTAACACCGCCTCTTTATCACTCAAAGAATCAATGCCGATCAAACTTTCAAAACAATTATCCGTTTTATCGGCACATTTATAATTCTGGTAATTAATTATTGTTTCATCATTATCAATAAATAATTCTTTAGTTCTAATTTCTTTACTAAAATCACCATTATTAATATTCCCTCGATAGCTTATTTTCACCTTCCCCTTATATTCTTGCTCCAAAGCAATTTTGGCTTTAAAGGGGTATATTCTGCTTTTTCTGGCATTTTCCCATCGGGCAATTTCACCAGTCTTATCCGTACCATAAATATTAAATTTCAAATCATTAAATCCTGACAATCTCCACCCATTACCCCCATTATTTATTCCAAAATCAATTTTTCGTTCATAACGCGATACTTTATTGGCATCATACCGCCAAATATTCTCAGCCGAAAACATACATTTACCATCACTTTTAGGTAAAACAATACAAATTGGTGTCACCAATTGGCCCAGCAACATCATCAAAAACAACCTGATCATTACCATATATTAGCCCACAAAATGGTATATTCAAATAGACATGTTCTCATTTAAATACTGGCCATATCTATTACTCTTTATAGTTTCTTTAATTATAAATTTTGTATTTCAAAACCATCAAACCGCTCCTGTTAATTTTCCCGATAGTATTACCTATCTAAACATTACTCAAGACATTAAAAATTTAAAATTACCTGATTTTACATCACGAACACCCACCTACCCAATATTTCTAATTTTTTTTACCCCATTATTTAGTCTTATTACCGCTAGTTTTGGAACCTTATTATTATTTTGGCTAATCAAACAATTATTTACTAATACTTTTATTTCATTTATATTAACTCTTCTAGTTTCACTTGATTATGGAGTTATAAATTTCCAAGCCACAATCTTAACCGAATCCATTGCTCCATTTTTGATATTGTTTTTTCTGTTTACCAACATCAAACTGATATTAAATAAAAAAAATACCAAAACATTTATCGCCTTACTTTTATTTTCAGACGTATTAATTATGTTTTTAAAACCAACATTTATAGTTTTACCACTAGCTCTAAATTTAATTTATATCTTATTCACAAGTAAAAAAATATTAATAATGAAAATAATTTCAATCAACTTAATATTTACATTATTATTTTTAACTTATAATTATCACCAATCAGGTAAATTTCAAATATCATCAGTTGGATCAATTAATTCCTTTGGTTTAGCGTTAAAAAACGACTATTTTAAAAACCAACCCTACTATACCGATGCCCCCAGTTCAGTCAAAGAGACTATAAAAATATTTGAATCATACAATGGTCCCACCTTTCCCAATGGACCATATGAAATGTTAAAAGTGCTCAAACAGAATAATGTTTATCAAAACGAATCAGTTTATTTATCAGAAGTAAATCGTTATATTTATATAAAAAACAAACGACACTTTATTATCACCCTACCCGCAAAAATAATTAGTAATTTTAATGTCAAACGTCAATTTTATTCAAATTATCCCTCCAAACTTATTAATCACCCAGTAATCATATTTTTAGAAAAATTTTACAACAATATTAACAATCTCAAATTTGTTGGATTTGTTCTGTGCTTTATTCTCTTTATCTATTTTTTTATAACCAAAAATAAAAAGTTTATTATCTTGGGCTCAATACTACTTGTTTCTTTTTACACCGTCTTTTTATCTACTACCTTTAGTTACGCCGAATACAGCAGGTTGCGAGAACCCGTCGACTTATTACTAAATCTATTGGTATTATTGCCATTGACATATGTCATCTTTCATTAAAACCATATATTTTTATCTTCTTTCATTTATTTTTACCACTTGCTTATATTTAATTTCATTTCATTTACCTTTCTTTGCTGAACAAAAAATTATATTTTATCGTGGAATAATGCTACTAATATTAATTATTTTTATTTCCACCCCTTTTGTTTATTTATTCGCTCGCAGCCTTCACCTTCCAGGCGAAATAGCATTTTTAATTCAAACCACCACCATTTCCCTAAATTTATGTTTTTTTGTTCTCTTTCCAGTTACCTTTGACCGCTCAGTCACCATGTTTTTACTTAATACTTTAAACCAATCCAGCTATACCGAAAGGGGATTGGAAGAAAAATTTATCAACGATTATGTTATTTCACAAAAAGCCATCAAGCGCAGAATCGAAGAACAGTCTATAATTGGGTTTGCCAAAGATGATAATAAATTAGAACTATCATCAAAAGCCAAAACATTTTTAAAAATTTCAGACATTATCAATAAAATTTATTCCGTTAAATAATCATGATTCTGACTTTTAAAAAAAAATTAATTGTATTAATCGAGTTCGTACATCTCAAGCTTTTTGGACATGAAATGAGTGGAACAATGAGAAATTTTCTAAGCCATTTATCATGGTCATTAATGGGAGGAATATTTGCATCAGCAGTAATGATGATTATAAACATATTAGCCGGACGATTAATGGGACCTGATGAATACGGAAAATACAATTTACTAATTACCTTATCACAACTAATAGTAATACCCATTCTGTTTGGCCTCGATACCTCAAGTATTATTTCAATTTCCAACAGTAAAGATCAAAAAGAAAAAAAATTAAATATAACTACATCCTTATATTTTGTACTATTTACAATATCTATAGCAATAGCTGTCGCCATTCTTACATTTCCATATATTATAAAAAACTTTCCCATAGGTGAAACATTTTTAGCAATAACGATAATTTACGCTCTAATTACCGGATTAAAAACAATTTTGGAAAGTATTATCAGAGGACTTCAGCTATTTAAAACTCAGTTCTACGGAAAAACACTTGAAATATTAATTATTTGTAGTTTTTTTCTTTATTTATTCATATATAAAAATAATCATGATTTTGTATATTACACAGCATCTTTAACCACAGGTATAATTTTTATTCTAATTTATTATTCAAATAAAATAGTTCCACATATATCAAAATTTAATTTTGATATATTAAAAAAACAAATCTCACTAGGAAGGGTATTGCTAATAGGCACAATATTAGGAATAGGGTTTAATTCAATTGATAAAATCATTATCGCCAAAATATTAAATTTAACAGAGTTAGGTATTTACAGTGCCTATTTTACAGTATCAGTCAACTTAATAGCACAATTGACACAAATGTTTATTAACGTATTTCTGCCTGTCGCGTCAGGTATTAACAATAATGCCATTGTAAAAAAGATTGACAAATTATATTTAATTTCATTTATACCTATACTAATATCATTATTCGGAATAATTTGGCTAGCAATTTCATTATTTGGTGATAAATATGGAATAAATTTTGGCTACATATTTAGTTTTTCAATATTGGCAACATTACAAATATATTTAACAATAAACAGTACAATTTTAACCACAATTTCAAAAAATATTTTCAAAAAATTTATCTATTTACTAAATTTGACAAATCTTTTCCATTTAATCATCTATGGCGTACTAATATATTTCAAATTAATCTCTGTCCAATTAATAATAATTTTGTATATAATTAATGTTACTATTTTAATATTTATCCAAAAGAAATTAATGGTATATTCTTATGATCAAGGACAAAACTAAAACAATATTAAATGAAATAGCTATCGTATTAGACCAAGTCAACGATAAAGAAGTTGAGCAACTTATTAAAAACATATTGACTTCTAATAAAATTGTTGTTTGTGGAGCAGGAAGAGTCGGGATGGCAACACGTGGGTTTGGTATGAGACTAGGACATCTTGGGTTAAATGCCTACACATTAGGTGATTCAACAGTTCCATCAATTAGTGATGGTGATATGTTATTAATTAGTTCTGGATCCGGCGAAACACAAACAATTTATGATCTTGCAATAATAGCAAAAAATAACAATGCAACATTAGCCCTTGTAACAGGTAATCCTGAGTCAAGAGTTGGTAAAATTGCAGATATTATTGTAACAATCAAAGCTCCATCCAAAACAAAAACTATAGATAATTTTGCATCTATTCAACCAATGACAACACTAAATGAACAATGTTTGGGTATATTTTATGATGCTGTAGTATTAGAAATGATGGAAAAAATGGATGAAACTCACGATACAATGTGGAAAAGACACTCAAATTTGGAATAAATATGAAAAATAAATATTACCTTTCAGCCTCACTCATTTGTGCAAACCAAATTAATATTGAAAGAGATATTAAACTTTTAGAAAAAGGCAAAATTGATTATTTACATTTTGATGCTATGGATGGAAATTTTGTACCAAGATACGGAATGTATTCTGAACAA
Organism: Candidatus Shapirobacteria bacterium; assembly: GCA_023245435.1. Taxonomy (GTDB): domain Bacteria; phylum Patescibacteriota; class Microgenomatia; order UBA12405; family UBA12405; genus UBA12158. Next base: position 16,907 of record JAHFKH010000010.1, read on the forward strand.
TTATCAGCTATAAAAAAAATTACCAACATACCCGTTGATGTTCACATGATGATAGAGGAACCACAGCGTTATATTGACGAATTTATAACAGCAGGAGCAGATATAATTGCAGTACATGCAGAAGCATGCAAACATCTGCATCACACTTTAAAAAAAATCAAAGACAGTGGTATTAAATCTGGCGTGGTACTAAATTTTGCAACACCATTAAATGTTCTTGATTACCTTCTAGATTATGTTGATATGGTCGAGCTCATGGCAATAAATCCCGGTATAGTTGGCCATAAAATAATTCCAGAAATATACAAAAAAATATCTGACCTAAAAAATATAATAATCAAGTCTGGTAAAAAAATTATCATTGAAATCGATGGTGGTGTCAATCCTGATACTGCTCCAGAAATGATAAAAGCTGGTGCAGATATGTTGGTATGTGGTACATCATCTATATTTAAGCCAGACATTACAGTAGACAAAAAAATTATTGAATTTAGAAATCATATCAACAATGAAATATAAAGTACTAATAACCACTTCTGGCACTGGAACAAGATTAGGGGATATAACTAAATATACAAACAAATCACTTGTTAAAGTTGGTAAAAAACCAGTAATCTCATATATTATTGAAGCATATCCTAAAAATACTCAATTAGTTGTAACATTAGGATATTTCGGAAATCAAGTAAGAGAATTTATAGAAATGGTTTATCCTGACAGAAAAATAGAATTTGTTCAAGTTGACAAATATGAGGGAGTCGGTACTAGCCTAGGATACTCAATGTTACAAGCCAAAAATTATCTTCAATGTCCATTTATATATCACGCCTGTGACACTATCGTCATGGAACAGCACATACCATCACCCTCCACAAATTGGATAGGTGGATACAAAGGCGATGGATCATCTCATTATGCGTCGTTTGACATAGTTGATGGAAAAATTAAAGAAATATATGATAAAGGATATTTAAATCCCGACTATCTACATATTGGTCTAATTGGAATAAAAAATTATCAAGAATTCTGGATTAATTTGGATAACAATTACAAAAAAAATCCAAATGACTCAACTTTAAACGATGTAATAGCACTAAACGCCATGTTTAAAGAAAATATTGATTTTAAAGTGATTAATTTCAAAAAATGGTACGACATTGGAAATGTTGAAAGCCTTCAAAAAGCAAGACAAGATATAAATGATTCATTTTATATTCTAGACAAGTTGGGGGAATCGATATTTATTTTTGATAAATTTGTAGTAAAGTTTTTTTCTGACGAAAAACTAGTAAAACAAAGAGTTGCTAGAGCCAAGATTTTAAAAGGATTAGTTCCAGCAATCGAATCAAGTACAAAAAATTTTTATAAATACAAATATGCAAAAGGGGATTTATTCTCAGATGTTGCTAATCCCAGTGATTTTAATAAATTTTTAAATTGGTCAAAAAATAAATTATGGAAAGTTACTAATGAAGCGTCATCAGAAAATTTTAAGCAAATATGCCACGATTTCTATTACAAAAAAACTATTGAAAGAATTGATAAATTTTTAGAATCAAGATCAATAATTGATCAATCAAACACAATTAATGGTGAAAAAATACCGCCAATCAAAGATATATTAAAATTGGTTAATTTTGAGGAACTTTGTAATGCAGATCAAACAATGTTTCATGGGGATTTTATTTTAGATAATATTATAAAAACAAAAAAAGGATATTCACTATTGGATTGGAGGCAAAATTTTGTGGGTTATTAGAATCAGGTGATATGTATTACGACCTTGCTAAATTAAATCACAATTTAACAGTAAATCATGGAATAATAAACGATAATTTATTTACCATAGACATAAATAAACATGACATAAATTGTGACATATTACGTAAAGAAAATTTAGTTCAATGTCAAAAAATATTATTTGAATTTATTAAAGATAATAAATTAAATGAAAAAAAAGTAAAAATCTTAACGGCAATAATTTGGCTAAATATGTCACCACTTCATCATCATCCATTTGATTTATTTTTATTTTATTTTGGTAAGCTAAATCTATGGCGCGAACTTCAAAAATAATTATTCCAAAGAATTTTATTCTAGACGTTGACGGCGTATTTACTGATGGTAAATTCTACTATACCACCGATGGAAAAATAATGAAAAAATTTGGTCCAGAAGATAACGATGGACTTTCGCTATTAAAAGGAAAATTGCATATTCATGCAATATCAGGTGATAAAAATGGATTTGCCATTACACAAAAACGTATAGCAGATGATATGAAGATTCCACTTGACATGGTTTCAACATTTCAACGAATCGAATGGATAAAAGAAAGATTTAATCCTTCCGAAACTATATATATGGGGGATGGTATTTATGATCCATTAGTATTTAAAGAAGTGGGTTATAGTATTGCCCCTGCAAATGCTTTTTATACAACCAAATCTAAGGCTGACTTTGTTACAAATGCAAAAGGTGGTGAGGGAGCAGTTGCCGAAGCATGTATCCACATATTAGAAAAATTTTTTGAACCATTCGACGTTTTTAAAATTAACTTTTCAAATGGGTCAGGTTCATGGAGCAAAGATGGTAAAAATTAAAATGAATGATGCTGTGAGTGCACAAGAGAACGATTGGCCTAAAATGTGTACAAATGCGGCAAAAAGTATCAGCATCTATAATGTCTTCCGTTCAACAAAAACATTTCAGCGGGTTGTCGAAGGCTCGCCAATTTCAAGTGGGCTGTGGAATTTGAAACGACTACTTAATAATCGAATATTTACTAAATCAATTAACTTAATACAACAATCCGACACTATTGGACTACCGTTAAACAAAATTGATTTCGAATTAAACTCTAGAACCTACAGTTTGTCACCCACCACAATTCGATATACAAATAATGCTCTGAATTGCCTTTCATTGTTTGGAAAAAAAATATTTGACGGTAACACTAATATATATGAAGTTGGTGCAGGTTACGGTGGTGAATGTAAAATCTTCAATGATATTGCAATAACCACAAATCAACATAATTTAAAAGACAAATGGTTTATTTATGATTTGCAAACGTCTACAAGTCTAATAACAAAATTTCTAAACAGTTTTAATTACACAACAAAATTTTTAAAACTGACTAAGCAAAGACTTGTTACAAACAATAAATACCTAGTCATATCAAATGGTGCTTTTTCTGAAATGCATGGCGAATTATTAAATCAATATTTTGATAAAGTTATCTCTGGCGCAAAATACGGATACTTCATTACAAACTTTGAAACCCATTCAGCGCCACACGGCGGCTGGACAACATCGGACTTTATAGAAAAACTCCGTGCCAGTGGTAAGACAGACGTAACAATATTACCAACAACCAAATATCTTAGTTATTTTGATCACCAAGCTAACAGTAAATTAATTGTATTTGGTCACAACAAATTACAAAAAAGCGATGATCGCATAATTGATATAGGTAAAATATACTTATTAACATTAATTATTAAAATATACGAAATAGTCAAAGGTAATTTTGCAAAACAAGCATAAAATATGAATACAATAACCCGTAAAAAAAGCATTATTACCAATAAATCAAACTTGGAACATTTGTATACATTCAAAAACTTTCCAGTATTTTTTGGTTGTACTAACAATGATATTCATAACGACGTTAAAGCAGATATGAGCTGGTCAATTTGTCCAGAATCAGGTGTAATTCAACTCGATAAGTTAATTCCACTCGATATTTTATATCAAGAACAACATGTTGACGGAACTGGCCCAACCTGGGAAAAATACTATAATGACTTTGCTCAATACATTATTAAAAAAAAACCAAAAAATATTTTGGAGATTGGGGGCGGAGCAGGAAAACTCGCTGATATTGTGATTGAGTCCACAGTCGACACAGATTGGACAATGGCCGAGCCAAACCCTTTACATGATGAAACTGACAGAATTAAACTAATCCCAAAATTTTTTAATGATAAGTTTAAATACATAGGAAGCGTTGACACAATTGTTTTCTCTCAGGTAATGGAGCATGCCTACGACCCAAATGAATTTTTATTATCAATTGCAAAATTTTTGAAAACCGGCAATAAACTGGTATTTGCATATCCTAATTTAAAATTATGGCTAGAAAAGAAATATACCAACGCGATAAACTTTGAGCACACATTTTTCCTAACTGATTATTTTGTTGATTACTTATTACAAAAGCACGGTTTCAAAATTACAGACAAGACCTTTTATAACGAACATAGTATATTTTATGTTGCCGAAAAAATTAACAAACCCAGAGTTGATGTAAAATTTGAAAACAAATATGTTGAATACAAAAAAATATTCAATGAGTTTATTCAGTACCACCAGCAACTAGTTAAAGATCTCAATACAAAAATTGAAAAATTTGATGGTAAAGTTTACCTGTTTGGTGCACATATATTTTCACAATATCTCTTTGAATTTGGGCTAAACAAGTCTAAAGTAAGTGGATTACTCGACAACTCTCCACTAAAAATAGGTAAACGTTTGTATGGCACAAATTATATTGTTGATAATCCCACTATCATTAAAGAAGACAATAAAGTAGGTATTATTCTAAAGGTTGGTATTTATAGGGATGAAATATTTAAACAACTAAAACAACTTAATCCAAATATCGTTATTTTTGAGTAATATGATTACAGCAATTTGCAATATTTATATAAACTCAAAAGAAAAAGAGGATATTTTTAAGGAAACATTTCCACAAGTATATAAAATTAGTAATAATTGGTTAATATATATACGTGGTAGTAGAAGTCAAGAAATA
>JAHFKH010000046.1 GCA_023245435.1 Candidatus Shapirobacteria bacterium
ATAATCGCTGGCCAAAATATGATAATAAAGTTCCGGCTGATTTGGGTTGTCAATATATTTTAGTAAATATATGAGTTGTTGAATATGACGGCTGTTTAGAATATTTTGATCGGTTGATAAATAAAAATTAATATCGTTTTTAGTTAACATTTCGGCCAATTCTAAGCTATCGGCATTATGTCGGTATAGAATTGCTATTTCGTTTGGTTTGGTACCTGTTTTGATTAATGATTTAATTTTTGAAGCTATCCAATAATTTTCTTCAAGCGAGGAATTGGTGGGAATAATATTGATGGGATCGTGATCAACGGTAGAAATCGATATTAATGACTTATCAACATCTTTTATAAAGTTGGCAATTCGGTTTTGATTGTTATTGATGACACTATTACTGGTATCCAAAATTAGCTGATGACTGCGATAATTATTTTTTAAAACAATGGGTGGAGTTTTATATTTTTGATAGAAATCAAAAATATTTTCGATAGCAGCTCCTTGGAAACGAAAAACTGATTGATCATCATCACCAACGACAAAAATATTGGGGTTATCGTTATTTTGACAAAGTAAGTCAATAATTTGATTTTGGGCGGAATTGGTATCTTGAAATTCATCAACTAATAAATATTGATATTTTTCTTGATATTGTTGTAAAAAGTTTAAATCTTTTTTAAAGGCATTGATGACAAACAAAATCATATCATCAAAATCATAAAGGCCATTTTTAAGCAAAACCGATTGATAACCATTATATATAGTTAATAGCTCAGATTGTTTTGGGGTATCTTTGACAATATTTTCAATGAATCTTAGTAGACCATTTTTAAAATTAATGGCCGAATTCTTAGCAGTACCAAGATTATATCCACCGGAATTATATAAATTTTGATGATAAATTAAACTTGTTTTTAAGGCGATTGATAAATTATTTAGATTTAATAATTGTTTTAAATTATTTAAAACATCTGACTCTAATGATTTGCTAACACGTAAAGATTTTAAACTATTATAAATTGCGGATGATTGGGAAATAAAATTTTGTTGATCAGAAATTAATTTGGTAAGATTTTCAATTGAAATATTTTCGCGCTTTAAAGTTTGGAGGCAAGATATGATATCGCGCTTATAAAAATAATGATCACCCCAGGGTTTTAAAATAGCACCATCGGGAAGTTTATTTATTAAATCTTTAATAATTTCTATTTTTTCTAATTCATCGACTGGTCGTAAATTGGGACTGATAATAAAATTTTCCGGGTGCGATAAAATTAGCTCATTACAAAAAGAATGAAAAGTATGGATTTTGACTGAGTAGGCCGACGCTCCGATAATAGAAATTAAACGTTGACGCATGGCATTGACAGCAGTATCGGTAAAAGTTAAACATAAAATACTGGAGGCAGGAATTTGGGTTTCGTTTAAAATATGGGCAATACGTAAAGCAATAGTTTGGGTTTTACCTGTTCCGGCACCGGCAATGACCATGACTGGACCATCGATAGTATCGATGGCTAGTTTTTGTTGTTTATTTAATTCCACTAGTGTAGTATAGCTAATTTTCGGTGACGATTTTGAGGCGGCCTGAGGTAAAAATGGCAGTATCGGCAGTTAAGCTTTTGGCTTGAACTTTAATTAAATTTCTACCTTGATAAAAACTGACTTTACCCGAAATTACGGCGGTATCTTTTTGCAAATTAGATTGAACCTCACTACCCTGAACTCCAACTCCATGAGTGTCGTTGTAAAGACGAACAAAAACTATACCATTTCCATTGAGTAATTTAATATTGGTTTCAAAATATATTTCAACTAAACCCAGGTAATCTTTGGTATCAAAATAAAAATCAGTGCCAGCCAAACTCACCCAATCATTACTTTGGGTTGAACCACTGGTGGAAATAGGAAGATAAGAAACATTGCGGATTTTAGGTCTTGGTTTTGATACAGCTGGGGTAAAGGTGGGAGTTTGAGTATTAACAGGAACAGAAGTTGGAGTAAGAATAGAGGTAGGAATTATTTTTTGTTCAATAATATTAGTGACAACTGATGGTGGAGTTTTTTTAAGAAATACAAAATAATCGAGAACCGCTAAATTAACAACATAAATAACAATTAAAACTATATGCCACCATTTAATTTGCATATTTAATAATAGCAATTTTTTATGGTATAAATTTATATATGGCAAAAAAACAAAGAAAAACTAATGAGGCTTATGTGTTGGTAGGTATAGTAATAATTGCATTATTATTATTACTGGCTTATGTGATTCACTCCAATCGAGTCGATGAACGACAAGAATTATCAAAAACCGAAAGAGTGGTAAATAAGGTGCAACAACTAAAAGATGCTAAAAATTCAGTTAAAAAATTAGTTAAGTAGTTTTTGAATAATTTCTTTGGCGAGGATGGGATTGGCAGAGCCTTGGGATTCACGCATTAATTGTCCGACTAAAAAGCCGATTGATAATGGATTTTTTTGATAGTCAGCCACTGCTTTGGGATTGTTAGCAATTACCTTTTTGGCTATTTCTTCGAGGGCATTTGTATCCGAAACTTGAAACAAATTTTGTTGTTTAGCCAATATTAATGGATCTTGACCATTATTGTATGAATCTAAAATTAATTGTTTGATGGCAGTGGATGATAATTTATCTTTATTGTCAAATAAATTTTTAAAAAAATCAGGATTAATTTTTTTTATATCAAGCGAAATGGTTTTTAATGGACCAATTAATAAATTGGTAACAAATTTGGCATAAACAAAATCACTATTGGTAACAATTTTATCAAAAATTGAGGAAAATTTTGAATCCTCAGACAAAAGATGAGCATCATAATCAGATAGCCCTAGACTTTTATATTTGGCCAGTTTAGCATCGGGCATTTCGGGTAAGGTAGATTTAATTTCGGCTATTTGTTTGGGAGTAAAATTTATAGGTGGAATATCGGGTTCGGGAAAATAACGATAATCGGCACTACCTTCTTTTTCGCGTTGAAGAAAAGTTTGATTTTTGTCGGCATCCCAACCACGAGTAGTTTTATTAGTGGAATTTTTAGTAATATTGTCTTGTTGATATTGTTCAGTTTGACGATCAATTTCATATTGAATAGCGGTCATAACTCCTGTAAGCGAGGCGACATTTTTTATTTCAACAAGAGGAGTAAAATTTCCTTCAATATTTAAGTTGATAGTTGGTTCGCAGCGCATTGATCCTTTTTCAATATCAGCATCAGAAATACCTAAATATCGGACGATTTGCTGTATTTTGAGTAAATATTTTTTAGCTTCTTCGGGCGAAACTATATCTGGCTCAGAAACAATTTCGACTAAGGGAACGCCGCAACGATTAAAATCTAAAAGAGTTTCGCCATTTAAATGGACTGATTTACCAGTATCTTCTTCCATATGGGCCCGATTAATCCGAATTTCGTGACCATCGATGTTTAATTTACCGTTGATGGCAAATGGTTTTTGGAGTTGGGTAATTTGATAACCTTTGGCAAGATCGGGATAAAAATAATTTTTGCGTTCAAAAAATGAATCTTGATTTATGGAACAACCTAAAGCCAGACCTAATTTGATACACCACTCACAAGCAACTTTGTTTGGTACTGGCAGGGCTCCGGGGAGACCGAGACAGACAGGACAAGTGTGAGTGTTGGGGTCGACATGAAAATGAGAAGCATCGCAACCACAAAACATTTTTGATTTAGTTTTTAGTTCGATATGGACTTCAAGTCCAATGATGGGGGTAATGGTCATAGGTTTTTTTTAAATTTAAAAAAAATAGTTATAAAAACAAGTGAAATAAATATGGAAGTTAAAAGAAAAGAATATAGTTGCCACAATAAAATTGATTCGTTAGGATTTTGAGGATTAACGTAAACATGTGTGTTTAGATCTTTTCTGGTTCCATAGTTTGAAAGTGACTGAATAAATTGGTGGTAAACAGTTGAATTAAAATTATAGTCATAAGAAATGTTGAATGAAGGTTTTGGATCTTGAATTGCAAAAAAAGTATACGTAAGATTGGTAATTTTTGCCGGTATTTTTTGATAGGTAAGAAATATATTTAAGTTTATAAAAAAAAATATAAGAGAAATAAAAATAATTAATAAACAAATTAATTTTAAAATATTATAGTTTTCCTGTTTCATAACTTAGGTTTTTGGGTGTGATAATTTGTATTCATCTCAAAAATTTTGGCGATTTGATAAATGAGGTCTTCACTTTTTTGAGGCGCAATTATTTGTAGTCCAATGGGTAAATTATTTTTATCAAAACCACAGGGAATAGAAATACCGGGTAAACCAGCAATACTTGATGGTTCTACCAACATATCTTGCAATTCTCCAAACATAGATTGCCCTTTGGTGGCACCAACAGGTAAGGCAGTAGTTGGAGAAACTGGGCCAATTATGGCATCAACTTTGCTAAATTGATTGTCAAAATCCTGACAAATTAGTGTCCTGACTTTTTGAGCTTTTAAATAATAGGCATCATAATAGCCAGAAGATAGGGAATAAGTCCCAAGCATAATACGACGTTTGGCCTCGGTGCCAAAAAATGTCCGATCATGACCATAGCGAACACCATCAAAGCGAGCTAAATTTGAAGAAACTTCTGAGCGTTGAAGAATGGTGTACACCGCAATGGAATATTTGGGATCTAAAACATTTGGCAATTCAATAATTTCTGCCCCGAATTTTTTAAATAATTCTGCCGAATCTAAAATAGCCTGCTTAACTTCCGGTTGAATTTCTTTGGGAAAATAAGAAAGAGGAATACCTATTTTTATATTTCTTAAATCATTTTTTATTGATGGTTTTACCCAATTATTTTCATTAATTGAGGTAGCATCGTGTAAATCAGACCCTGACATAATTTCGAGAAGAGTGGCAGCGTCATTTACATTTTTAGTAATTGGACCGGGTGAATCAGTACTCGATTTCATGGCAATAATTCCATAACGAGAAACTCGACCATAAGTTGGTTTAAAACCTACTACACCACACCAGGAAGCTGGTTGACGAATTGACCCGGCAGTTTCGGTACCAAGTGAAATAATTGATTCGTCGGCAGCAATGGCAGCAGCTGAACCACCACTGGAGCCACCAGGCAGATAATTAATATTCCATGGGTTCTTGGTACTGCCATAATCAGAAGTTTCGGTTGATGAACCATGGGCCCAAGCATCCATATTGGTTTTACCAATAATAATGGCACCAGCATTTTTTAATTTGGTAATAACGGTAGCATCATATTGCGCAATATAATTATCCAATAATTTTGATGAGGCAGTAGTGC
>JAHFKH010000011.1:0-12757 GCA_023245435.1 Candidatus Shapirobacteria bacterium
TGCATTTTATACTCAATTGCGAGGTGGTAAAGATTTTGAAGATGCCACTACTCGAAATATACGTAAACCACTTGTTATCGCAGGTGTAGTTTCAACTCTGAGTATATTTCTTATTGGAATTGAATTATATAATTATCCAATAGCGCTATTAAGTTCAGTACTATATACGATTTCACCAACTATATTGTTTGGATCTAGACCAGTTCAATCTGAAAATTTATATATACCAACAATTTTACTTTCATTATACTTTTTACTCAAATATATTAAAAATAATAAACCATTCTTTGTAATAACTTCTGGAGTACTTTTTGGTATATCAACATTATTTAAAATTTCAAGTATATTTTTTTTACCAGTAGTAATAGTATTAATACTATCTAAGAAAAATAAATATTATTTAACTGAAATTGGATATTTTATTATATCTTTTCTACCAATTACACTATTATTCTTTACCTATGGATTAGCTATTAACTTAACCGAGTTTATTAAAGTGTTGTTTGCCAATGCACAAAGAACGTTTACAATAGGCCCCGATTTGTTTGATACATTAATCCGCCAAACCAATATTGGTTTTAGGTCAGTTCCAGACCTGTGGATATTATTATCTTGGTCAGCGACATTTATTTCTATTCCACAGATAAATTCAAAACGTAAAGATTACCCTTTATCTATTTTCTTAATCTGTTATTTACTATTTTTTGTTTTATTGGGAGGAAATGGATATAGTTGGTATTATTTACCGTTTTACCCAATTACTTTTTTATTTATGTCAAATGTAATTTATAAGATATTTCGTGAGCAGCAATATAATATAATTATTTACATTTTTAGTATGGCAATAATTGGTGTGTATTTTCGACGGATTATGGGTCAACCTTCTCCAATATTTATTAACACATTATGGCAATATTTATCATTGGCTACTTTAACTCCATATATTATTAATTATATATTTCATATTAACTTATTAAAAATTTTTATAAAATATTTTACTTACCTAATATTTATCTTGGCCATAATAACAACATGCTTATATGTTTTTAATATGACTCCTGAAGCATGGTTTCAAATCTACTAATTCAGATTATTCTTTTCATTAACAATAATTAATATTATCTTAAAATACAGAATAGTATTGGCAAGCGAAAAAAATAATCCAATTGAATAATTATTCCATTCTAACAAGTTTTTTAATAAAAATAATTGGTTTGGATACCACCATCCTCTAAACAAATTTAAACTAAATATAAAACATAATATTAACCAATGTTTAAAAATTTTAGGATAATATACTGATAATAGTAGACCAGAAACAACTCCTGCAAATACATATCGGTCGAGCATTTCAGTAGCAAATAACCAACTTCCAAAACTAACAACAAATAAAGAAAAGATGATAGATTTTAAATCAACCTTATAAAGAACTCGAAATGTAAACAAATTTATAAAAGCTAATATTAATAAACCCCAATTTTTACCACTCAAAAATAAAATATTTATGTCACTTGAAATATTATTGTGCAACACAAATATATGCCAAAAATTAAATGCATTTGTCGTTAATCGTAGTGGCTTATCAAAAAGTCTAGGTAATAGTCTTTCAAATGTAAATTTAAAAACTCCTTCACTAGTAAATGAATTAAAGATTAAATAACAAAAAATAATAGTTACCAAAACTCCCATAAAAACATAAATATATTTAGGCCTCGATTTATACAATACAAATAAAAATAACGGGACTAAAAAAATAGAAGTAGGTTTAAGAGAGCCTCCTATAAATAATAACAATATTGACCAAAATGGATATTTTACCAGTATCAAAAAAGACACTAGTACAAATAAAAATGCCAATTGGTCTGTCTGCCCCCAAAGAGCACTTATATACCACGAAAATGGTAATAACAAATATGCCAACAAATATTTAAATCCATTACGTTTATTTTTAACAGCCAATAAATAAACAATCAATCCAATTAAAATATCAGCTAATACAGGAAATAGTTTAAGACTAAGCATGTATCCTAAAGGATAAGGTACTTCAGGAGAAACTAACCTATCAAATGAATCAACAAACCTAAAATAGTTTCCCTCAAACATTCCAAAATTGTTTAATATTAAAACAGAATGATGTAAATTCAAAGAAAAATGACGAAAAACATTAAAACAAAATCCATAATACAAACTCGTTAGGGGGGGGTGATTTGGCCACGAAAAAGTCCAAACATTATAATAATAAAGATTTTTTGGACCTGCATTGGCAACATAATCTCCCCAACTAGCTTGGGCAATTAAATCACCATTAAAAACTTTTGGAGATATAACTAATCTAAAAACAAAAGCCCATATTAAAACTATTAACAAAATAATTTTATTTTTCACTTTTAGAAATTAAATAAAATATTGGTTGACTATAATAATTGGTGACAGTTTTAAGTATCTCCAACCCACCTTTATCAAGTCCTGGACTTCTTTCCTGAGAAACTAAATATAAAGTATTGTTTTTCAAATTATCAGATTTAAATTTATCAGCAAAATTTACAAAACAATACTTTCCCTGTAAACAATACCCCTTAAACCCATCAACATCAATGTCTTGATTATATCCAAAATTAGCTAAAAGCCGACTATCAACCTTGTTCCAAAATAAAAAACGAATCAATGCTGGTTCATAAGTATTATCCATTAATACTTTTTGATATTTATAAGAATTATTTGCTATATATTGCATTGACTGCTTGTAACCAGTATGCCACCACTTCCACGACTGATCACGATAAAAATACCAATAATAATATTGAAATCGACTAAATTCAAATAACAAAATAAAAAATAAAATGTATTTAAGCTTAGAAATTTTATAAAACCCAAAAGCAGCTAAAAAAGATAATGGAAAAACTAACAAAAACAATCTTGTTGCGTGATTATAACCATCAATAGTAAGGCTAGATGCTATTGGCGAAACTAGTAAAAAACCTATAACCCAAAATAACTTTTTTTGTTTAACTACAAATATTAATCCGATAATAATCAGGGGTAATTCAACCCAAAATAAGTTACCAACCTGATGTAATGAATGTCTAAAGGTTACATCACCCTCATTAAATAAAAAATTTGAACTAAAAGCATTAGAATAGTTAAATAAAATCCTTTTTGCAGAAATAATATATTTATTGTAAAAAATCTTTGATGTAAATGATTGGTTAACACCATTACGATAATCGTTTACTTCAGCAATTACATCTTTGTTGTTTGGAATTCCTAACAATCCAAATCGATCTGAGACATGACCAAAAAATACTTGATAAATTATAGGTATAGAAAAAAATATTCCACATATAATAAATTTAATAAAATTTTTATAACTAATTTTATAAAAATATATTGTCATAATTACTAACAAAGGCATCAAAATATTGGCAGTACTATAGGTATATAAACTAAGACTAAGTAATAATGCCGAAATAAAATATATCTTTTTTATTAAAAAATATAATCCAAAAATTAGTAGGCATGAAAGCAATGTAATTTCAAATCCAGCTCGACTATATTGAATATGCCAGGGTGATATTGTCAAAAAAAACACTGACAACAAAACTATTTTTTTATCAACCTTAATTTGAATTAATAACAAATAAAAAGCCAGAATACTTAGTACTCCAAATATAGCTGGTCCCATTCTTACTCCCCATTCATTCAACCCAAATATTTTTATAAAAGGAATCATAAAATACATCAGTCCTGGTGCTCTCCATTCAGAAAAACTATGTACATATGTTGGCAAAAAATTTCCTTTATAATCAGCCCCGGTCATCAATAATGAATAAGATTGATAACCAGCGTCAAGCTCATCACCAAATAATTCTAAATAATCTAATCTATAAGTTCGTAAAAACAACGCAATTACTAATATTACTATCAAAATCAAGTTTTGGTTAAATACTTTCACCATAAAAATAATGTTACAGTAATAATTGGCAATAAAAATACTTTATTACTTATCAAATTAAAACTATTTATAATTGTATCTTTTAAATTAAAACTATTTCCAAAATATTGTATCAAATCAATATCATCATCTTTTACTCCAAAATACATTTTCCAATCTACAATTTTTAACGGAGTAATCAAAACCTTAAATCGTTTACCTTGTGAATCAGTGAATGTTTTAAAATCCATTCTTACACGATTTGTATCACCAAAATTACCGCTATCATAATTCTGTTCAAAAATTAATTTATTTTTATCATCAAAAATTTGAACTTTAAGTTCCTCTTTACTTTCCAAAGCCTGATTTTTAAAAAGCACATCAATCCGGTTTAAATTATTATATTTAGCTACAAAAAAACTTGAATAATCTTTAAACTCAGCTAATTTTTTAAATTTCTGTGGCATATCGGGTTTATCAATAAAAACAAGTTTTGAAGGAATTAATTTAACAATAAAAATTACAAAAAAAATTGAACCAAAAACAAATAACCACCCAAATAATATGGTCAACAATTTATTGCCTAAATTTTTCACATTGATATAACCAATAAAAATAAATTAATGCTAATAAAGTATGAAATAAATTACTAATTAAAATTGTATTAAATTCATGTGATTTAAATATTTCAATTATCAAAGGCATATTTATTAAATTATTATTCAAAGGCGTCAATAGTCCCCAATACAAAAATTTGTCATCAAAAAGTAATGTAATTCCAAACAATGAAACTATAGTAAATAAAAATGACCAATATCCTATAGATTTTGCTAACAAAATTGATAAAAATGGCATTATCCATATAAACCATTGAGGATTAAAATTAGAAAATCCAAGCACTGCAAAGTTAACAGTAGCTAGAAATAAAGATAGCCCAATAAAATTTTTACCAATATTATTTTTTATTCCAACTAAAGTAGTAATTACCAATAGTAATGGTACAACCATTATTTTAAAGCCTGCAATATTGACTATATTTTTAAACATTCTTAATGCTAAACCAGACATCATCATATCATTTACAAAATAATCATATTTTAAAAAAGGAAATATCGTTACTACATATACAGACAACGAAACAACCATCAGTCCTATTTTATATAAAATATTTTTAGCAGGATAAACACCTGCTAATGCAATTGCCCAAATTAGGGGAAAACTTTTTATGCTCCCACCAAATCCAAACAATAAAAACGCAATAAAAGGATGACTATAATAAAAATATAGTCCAATAATAAATGGTAATATCGCCAAAATATCATTTTGTCCCATAATTACTCCACTATATATAGTAATTGGGTTTAAATACCAAATTAAAGCTGCCAATCTTGATCTATTTTCCGATAATCCAGATTTTTTAGAAATTATAAAGATGGCATATCCAGCCAATAAAATCATTATTAATAATGGAAATTTAGTCGCCAAATTATATAAAAATATATTATTATCGAAAAAAGCTATATTTGATCCAACACCCAACCAACTAACAATTTTATTTCCACCAATAAATTTAACTAACGGCAGCTCACCTTTAACAAACCAATAATTCATCGGCGGATAATGAAATTTAGGTGCGTTATTGACATTTTCATTTAGATATTTATATATATTCCAAATCCTTTCATTACCTAAAGTAGAATAATAAAGAACTAGTTTTGTATCTGGATGATATGTAATTGGGGCAATTATTAAATAAATTGTCGCTACCAATAATATAATTTTTTTCATATTATTCTGTTGAAATTATACTCGCCGTTTCATAAAGAGCATTCCATATACGTTTTTCTATCTTTGCACCTGGTACTCTATTTACTTCATCATCAGTAATATCTGTTCTCGTCCAAAATAACGTATTCTTTAACTTGTAATCGTCATGCCAATTAACTTTTCTAAATTCATATTTATCAAAATTAAAATTTAAATTACCTTCGACACCGGGTTTTGGTCGTAATTCAGAATATTTTTGTAAAACAGTAGGATCAAATGCTGTATAAAATAGAAAAAATATAAATCCTTGTGCATGTGGAGTATCAATAATAATGTGTGAATATTGATTAGAAATAGAAGCAAAATACGGCATTCCTTCTTTATACCCACCAGGTTGATATTCACCATGATTTTCATAAGCACTGTATTTAAGTTCATTATTAATTGTAAAAATTGCTGTAATTACAAATAATAATATAGTTAAAATAATTAATAGTTTATTTTTATAATTAGAGTAAATTTGCCAAAATCCTAAAGCAACTATTAATTCCACAGCTGGAAAAATATTTAATGATCGTAATGGGTGATACCACGTCCAAGTAGCAGCTGCCGGTGCTATTCCTGCAATCATCCAATAAATCAAAAATCTATATTTAAATGATTTAAAAATATTTCCAATTACAAATATAAATCCAACTAAAAAAACCACACCTTCAATCCAACCCAACATACCCATTCCCGGAATAAATTGAGGCGACATTTTGACCCAATCATATATTCTTTGATTTAAATTAATTGGTGATATATAAGAAAAAATATGTCCCGAAATTATTCCAACAAAATAATAAACAAAACTTAAAGGATTTAAAATTTCTTTTGGTGCATAAGGATAAAACTTGTTAAATACGTTTTCCTGTTTAAACCTAGTTAAAAGTAGCGAGCTATTATTCATTGCAAAAATAGGTATACACATAACTATTAATCCCACTAGTGGTAATAATTTTTTAAAATCAAATTTAATATTATGTTTTAATCTGTAAATTGGATCAATAGCCCACAATAATATTAAAAATGGCGCTGATAAACGAGCTGAATGGTAACTATAAGCAGCCAATCCAAAAAATAACACAGAAAAAATAGTCCGCAATCTAGTTCTAGATATTAATAGTAAATATGCACCTATACAAAAAAACATTGCCGACAAATTAGTTTCAAATGCATTTCGTGAAAAATGCAATCGCCAAGGTTCAAGAGACAGTACAAAAAAACAAAATAAAGCAAACCATTTATTTGATAGATATCTTTTTAATAACAAATATAAAAACAATATTGAGAATGTTCCAGCCATGGCAGAAGTTAGCCTAACAGCTGTGGCATTTAGACCCAATAAATATATAAATGGAACAGTAAAATAGGCATACAAAGCTGGTTTATAATCATTAAATGAACGCAGTGATAAAGGTAAAAAATTTCCATATTCATCACGTGCTGTTTTGAGCAGAGAGTATGCATTGTACCCTAGTGCCGCCTCATCAAATCCCAGAGATGGAGGAGATTTATTTAATCCAACAGTTCTTAACAGAAATCCAAATATTACTATTAAAGCAACCAAAAAAATATAAAGTTTGTTTTTCATACTAGTTTACAATAGCAACACCAATATCATTGCCATACTGATTTGCTATCGTGTCTCGCAAAGACTGCTTTGATACTAATTTAAAATTTGAATTATTGCTCCAACTACCATCAATATCATTTTTAAATCTAGACCCAACAAATTCACCCGCAAATCCAGCATATACAGAATTAATAGATTTATCCTTAGTTAAATCAAAATTTTCAAATACAAACTTACGATCATCGCAAATATGTCCTAAATAAAAAAAACAATATTGTTTTGAATCACCAATCATACTTGATACCTGAATTTTAGAATAGTTATCTAAATTTAACCTACTTAATTCTGAATACCAAAATTCAAAAGCCAGCGGGCGATTATCAAGCCAATATTGAATCCGACTATTTAAATCCAAAAAAGAATTAATAAAACCAAATGTGATAAAAACACTTACAAAAACAAATGCTAATGACGCCAAAACATTAGATTTTTTAACCAACAATATTAAATTGTAAAAAGCCAAAGAAATAACTACTGACAAAGGGAAGACTACTAAAACTAATCTTTTATATGCAGCACCTTCAGAAAAAACAAAATCGATCCAAGCAATTACTATAAGAATAAATAAAAACTCAAACATTTTTCTATTTTTAAAAATATATATATAGTACAAACCCAAAACAAACAAATACATTTCAGGCCAATAAAAAATAACAATCGATTTTTGGGCAAAAGGATTAATTTCTTGAAAGAATATAGATTCAAAATCAAAAAAAGGCAATGCTTCAGCTAATATTTGTTTATATGTAAAGTAATACTTATTATATGAAATACGCCTCCACCACAAAGGCATATTTAAGGATTCTTTTAATGAATCTTCGCTAGAAATACGTTTAGTAACTTCTGTCTGAGCATCTTTCATATTTAGTTTAGAAAAAATAGCTGCCCTATTTCCCAGAATTTGCCAATTAAATACAATCAGTAAAAACGCCAGCATTCCAAAATATATTTTATTTTTTAAACCTAAACCTATCCCAATTACAAAAAAAAGCAACTTAATACAAATCAATGGATAAACTAATCCAAAAACAAAAAAAATGGGGGTAATAATCACAATAATAGCTGATATAAGAGCAATATGTCCGTCTAATACCTTAACGATTGCCTGTTTCCACACCCAAACAACCACAAATAATAAAACAAATGAAAAAAATCTCAACACCCACAGCCATAAAATACCTCCGATTCCAAAATAATTTAAAATTACAATTTGTTGTTCTGCAACAGGATATCCAAATAACATTAGCTTAGTATAAAATAACTTATGGCAAAAAACTTAATGTTGTTAATTATCTTTATTTTTGCTTTTACAATTAGATTGTGGCAAATCGATCAAATACCACCTTCACTATTTTCAGACGAAGCTGATATTGCTTACCAAGTTAAAGTATTTAAAGCCACCGGTGCTGATTATTTTGGCAACCAATTTCCCATTCATTTTCACTCATTTGCCGATTGGCGAACAGCAGCCCAAATATATTCATCAATAATAGTTAGTTACTTTACCCAAAATGACACCTACATTGTCAGACTACCATCAGTAATATATTCGACTATCTCAATTTATTTATTATATTTGATTACTGGGTCAATTTACGCTCCATTTTTACTTGCAATTTCACCTTGGTCTATTCATTATGGACGTACCGGATTTGAGGTTTCAGGGATGCTAATGTGTCTATTACTGGCCATATATTTCTTTAAAAATAAACGATATTATTTATTTTCTTTTTTCTTGTGTTTATCACCATATTTCTATAGTACAGCCAAATTATTTGTTCCAATTCTATTAGTACTTCTAATTATTATTTACAAAATTGACAAAAGAAATCTAATTTTATTACTAACAATATGTTTTCTTATGCTTTTGCCAATGGGCATAGATACTCTCAAGGGCAATGCGGGATTTCGTTTCTCATATATCAGTGTGTTTTCTCTGCCCCATCGGGAACAGATTACTGACACTCTTCGCTATCAAGATATTTTACTTTCACATCCAAACCAAACAGGTGTCAAAACTCCGATTTATTCGCAAATCCTTCATAATAAAATTCAAATATCTGTTTCTAAATTTATAGAAAACTATTTCTCAAGTTTTTCCACTAAATTTTTATTTTTAACTGGTGACGACAATATTCGACACGGTTTTGGTAATCACGGCTTACTATACATAATTGATTTCTTTTCAATTTTTATAGGATTGTTCATCTACAAAAACAAACCCACAAAACTTGGAAACTTATTTTTTTGGATTTTATTACTAGCTCCAATCCCTTTTGCTCTCACTCGTGATTCAATTGGGCCACACTCGACTAGATTGATATTAATGTTACCCTCACTTATATATTTTTCTTCACTAGCATTAAAAAAATATAAGATTCTAATCCCTATCTATTTATTATTATTTTTTAGTTTTTGGCATTATTACACCATTCATTATCCGCAGGATAGTGCCTCAGCTTGGCACTACAACATGGCCAATTCAATAATTGAATCCAAAAAATATAATTATACTCAAATATATTTTTCCGATAAATATGAACCATTTCTACCATTCTTTCTCAATTACCAGCCTTATCTAAAACCAATAAATTTAATTGATACCAATAATAACTATTTTACCGGTAAAAATTTAGATAATCGATATTATTTTGGCAATATTAATTGGAGTGAAATAAATTCCTTTCCCCAAAAAAGTATATTTGTAGTTCCTGAGCTGGAAAATGTTCAAGTTCCATCCTCGTTAAAACTATTAAAAATAATACCCAAAAAATACGAGATGTCTCAAAATTTTTACATCTATGAAAAATAAAATCGCCATATTTTTAATAATTTTAGTCTCGACCATACTAACCTATCGTCTAATGCGTCCTGGCATGTGGTCAGTCCAAGACAATCTTCATATCTTTCGTCTATCAGAATACGACTTGTGCCTTAAATCAGGCCAAATTCCCTGTCGATATTCGCCAAATTCTGCATTAGGTTTTGGCTCACCTGTCTTTAACTTTTACCCCCCCATCACTTATAAATTAGGTGAATTGTTTCATTTAACCGGCTTTTCATTTATAGATAGCACCAAAATAATATATATCGCCCCAATATTTTTTGGACCAATATTTATGTATTTATTTACTTCCATATATTTTGGAGTAGGTGGGGGACTAATTTCAGCATTAGTTTTTGCCACCGCACCTTATCAAGCACTAAATTTGTACGTCAGGGGAGCCCTAGCAGAAAATTTCGCTATTAATTTAATTCCCGTCATATTTTATTTTTATGCAAAAAAACATCACAAGCTAACTATATTGTTTATAACAATATTATTATTAACTCATCAACTAACTACATTAATCGCGCTAAGTTTACTATTGTTATTTAGTCTCTATAACAAATCAATTAAAAAATTTTTAAAATATCTATTTTGGTCAATTGGACTCTCCGCGTTCTTTTTATTACCTTCGTATTTTGAAAAAAACTTGACCACCAATCATTTAATGACTGAGGGTTATTTTAACTATATTATTCATTTTGCCACATTAAAACAACTTTTTATTGATAGATTTTGGGGTTATGGGGCATCTTTGTGGGGTCCAAAAGATGATATGTCATTTCAAATCGGTTATATTCAATGGACTTTCCCAATCATCACCTTAGTTCTAGCCTTTTACAAACAATATAAACATAGATTTTTGGTTCTTGCTGTCTTTTCACTCGGTTTATTTTTCACTTTTCTCGCCCACAATAAATCAACTTTTATCTGGCAGTTGCTCCCCTTTATGGCCTATTTCCAGTTCCCTTGGCGCTTTTTAGGAGCCATAATTTTGTGTTTCTCTTTTATCTCTGGGGCAATCATTTTATTTATTTCCAAAAAATATCAAAATATTTTTATTAGTTTTACGTTATTAATATTAATTTTATTAAATTTCAATTATTTCAAAGTTGACCAGTGGCAAAATGTAAACGACCAACAAAAATTGTCTGGGGCGGCACTGACCGCCCAGCAAGGAGCAGGACTTACCGATTTTTACCCAAAATATTCAACCAAATTTCCCACGTCAATAACGCCATATACAATTCAAACAATCTTAGGAATAACCTCAGATATTTTTTTTACAAAAAACTCACAAATTGCTTATGGTCAATTAACAGTTTTAACTGATAATGCCACCATAAACTTACCGATAGCATATTTTCCAGTAATGGAATTAAGGTTAGATACCAACAAAATCTCATACCGTATTGATCCAGAGTTTGGTTTAATTCAGTTTGATATTCCTCAAGGTACCCATAGTTTTTATTTAACGTTTCTAAACACTCCAATTCGAACACTATC
The DNA here is from genome assembly GCA_023245435.1 of Candidatus Shapirobacteria bacterium. Classification (GTDB taxonomy): domain Bacteria; phylum Patescibacteriota; class Microgenomatia; order UBA12405; family UBA12405; genus UBA12158. Next base: position 11,710 of record JAHFKH010000011.1, read on the forward strand.
AAACTATATTTCCCTATTATTTCTAATTGGATTTATAATTAAAATAATTCGTGAGTCAAAATAAAATATATTTCATAATTATTTTTTTAATTGCCGTATTTTTTCGCTTTTACAAGCTTGGGGATTTGCCATCTTCCTTAAACTGGGATGAAATTTCACATGGATATAACTCCTATTCTTTGATGAAAACTGGTCACGATCAATGGGGACAGTCATTGCCAATATTTAATTTTAGGGCATATGGCGACTATCCAACCACTCTCAATTTATACCTAACCATACCATTTATATATATATTTGGGCTAAATGCTTTTTCTATTCGTCTACCCGCCGCCATTTTAAGTTTACTATTCGTAATAGTAACTTATTTACTCACCCGACTAATTACTCAAAATCGTCGACTTTCATTAGTTGCTTTTTTAATTGCTGCTTTTTCTCCATGGACTTTTTTTCCAGGCAGGGGAGTATTTCAGTCAAATTTAGCTCAGCTATTTTTAATATTTGGCATATATTCATTTATAATAAAGTCCAAAAAAAATTACTGGTATATAATTTCGGCGCTTTCTTTGGGACTATCAATGTATTCGTATCACAATACCAGGCTTATTGCTCCACTTATTGCCGGATTACTTCTTTACATATATCGCCCACCCAAAATTAAAACAATAATATTTTCAATATTTTTTATATTATTAGCCTTACCAAACTATTTAAATTTGTTTACCTCAGAGTCGATGGCTCGTAATCGATGGGTAGGCATAATCAACCCAAATTCAATTAACTTAATCAACGAGCAACGTCGACTTTTTGTCGGTCCGCAAATTATTAACCTGGCACTAAATAACAAAGTTATTTATTTCTCAAAAGAAGTTGTTAGTAATATTTTTTTATTTCTTAGTCCAATTCCTATATTTTTTAATGGTAGTCAAAATTACCAATTTAATATTCCTCACAGTCCATTAATTTTTATATTTTTTCTTCCATTTTTTTATATTGGATTAATATACTGTTTTAAAAACTTAACAAAAAACAAAAATATTCTATTTAT
>JAHFKH010000011.1:12767-21432 GCA_023245435.1 Candidatus Shapirobacteria bacterium
ACTATCCTACAATTCGCCTAACAATTAGCACTCCATTTATTTATCTATTTATTGTATTAGGCTTAAAACAAATATCATTAAAAACAAAAGGCTATTTGTTGCCCATCATAATAGTTACCACCCTAATATTTTTTGTAAACTACTGGCAAAAATATAATCAATACAATACCGATTATGCTCCAAGCTGGCAATATGGCTACCAAACTATGGTGACAGATTTAAAAACTTTATATCCTAATTATAACCAAATTTTTATTACCAAAAAATATGGTGAACCACACGAATTTATTTTATTTTATTGGCCATGGGATCCACAAAAATATATAACCGACATAAATTTAAAAACCAATTTTCATTCCGACTGGTATTGGGTTGATGGTTTTGACAAATTCAAGTTTATTAATGATTGGGAAATTAAAACAACTACATTTCCCAAAAATTCATTATTAATTACTAGTCCAAATAACTACCAAACCAAAAATTCAAAACTAATAAAAACCATTAAATATCCCAACGATACATCAGTTTTTGATATTGTTACCTATGATTAAACAAATATTAATTATTATATCTGTAGTCGCATTTTTAATTAGAGTAGTTAACTATCAATACCCACCCTTATTGTGGGATGAAGCCTCGATTGGATACAACGCCTATTCAATTTTACAAACTGGGCATGATGAATACGGAACATTTTTACCCATAATTTTTAAATCTTTTGGTGACTATAAACCGGGTTTATATATCTATTTAACAATTCCTTTTGTGGCAATTTTTGGTTTGACTGAACTATCAGTTAGATTACCGTCAATGATAATCGGCTCATTAATTCCACTATTTCTATATTTATTAATTACGACCCTAAAACCAAAATCAACCAAGTTAGCCTTAACTGCGGCTATTTTAGTTGCTTTTAATCCGTGGAATATTCATTTTTCAAAAGGTGCCTGGGAAACAAATATACTATTATTTCAATTAATATTTGGATCATATATATTTTTAAAAAATAAATATTTTGCCTCAGCTATTGTATTTGGATTAAGTTTATTTACCTATCAAGCATCTAAATTATTAGTCCCTTTTATGATAATAAATTTAATAATTTATAAAAAAATTTTTCCTATTAAATTTTTTATATTAATAGGATTATTTTTTATACCGGTCGTTTATGGAATGTTGTTTGGAGCCGATGCCAACCGACTAAAAGTTATGAATTTAATGAGTTATACCCGTCCTGTTACAGAATTAACCGAAATCACAAACGAATCCAATCAATTCGATTATAATTTATTTTATTCACAACCAATATTTTTTACTCGTAATTTCTTACAAAGATATTTTAATTTCTTTTCAGCTAGGTTTTTATTATTTGAAGGGGATTGGAACACTATGCGCCATTCCGCTCCATACATAGGAGTAATTTTATATCCAACATTTTTCTTTTTTATATTTGGACTTATTTTAGCTATAAAACAATACCATTTACATAAATATTTTTTAATTTGGCTTATATTTGCAGCTGTCCCTGCTGCACTATCACTCGATATTATTCAAGCAGTTCGTGGGTTAAATCTTTCCGTACCTATTATATATTTTTCTGCTCTAGGTTTATCGGCAATTGCTAGTAAAAAAAATATTATTTTAATTTTAACTTTATATATCGCATCATTTGCCTATTATACTGATTTATATTACAACCATTTAACTCAAATCAAACCCGAGCAATCCTTGGTTGGCTACAAGCAAGCTATTCAATATTTGGAACTAAATGGTCAAAATCGACAAAAAATTATGACCAACTTTTACGGTCAAGCCTATATTTATTATCTTTTTTATACAAAATACCCACCATTAAAATATCAATTACAAGCAAATTTGATCACTAATGGTGTTGATATAGGAGTTGTTGAAAAAATTGACGATATTTTATTTAAAACACCAGACATCAATCAAATCAAAAATTCTTCTCAAAAAACTATTGCTATAGCAGCTTACGACGAAATAATTCGTCAAGGATTTCAAATAAAAGACTTTGTTAAAATTAGTCCAATATTCTATGCCTACCAAAATTAGTTTAACCATTATTTTTATAATTGCGATAACATTAAGATTTTGGAATATCGATAATTTACCTTCCCTAAATCCCGATGAAGCTGCTTTGGGTTATAACGCTTATTCATTAATAATGACAGGTAAAGACGAGCATGGCATCAGCTGGCCAATTCATTTCAAGTCATTTGGTGATTACAAACCGGGTGGCTACGTCTATATGGCGATGCCATTTATAAAAATATTTGGGTTAACCCCGTTTGCAGTACGTCTCCCAAATCTAATTTTTTCCATTTTAACTATTTATGTTTTATATAAATTAATTTTACTCATAACTAATAACTCCAAACTCTCAACTCTAACAGCGTTTACGCTGGCAGTAAATCCTTGGCATGTTCACTTTTCTCGTGGAGCATGGGAATCAAATACCGCCTTATTCTTTATGGTACTAGGACTATATTTATTTTATAAAAAATCAAATTGGTTTACATTGCCTTTAATTGTTGCCCTATATACTTATCACTCAGCTCGCCTTATTATCCCTACGTTATTTCTAATTTTATGTATTAAACATTACAAACAATTATTAAATAAAAACACTTTCTTTTCAATATTAGTTTCTGGTGCGATTTGCCTGCCACTTCTATTTTCTTTTCTAAATAATGGCGGCACTACTCGTTTAGCTGGGGTTGGCTTATCAGCCGATAGGGGTCCATTATCACGTTCCGAAGAATTATTAAATCAACATTTAAATTTCAATTATTACGATCGAATAATTCATAATAAACGAGTATTATATGCCATATCTTGGGGACAAAAATATTTATCTCATTTTGATTTAAACTTTTTATTTATCAACGGTGATGATGTCCCTCGATCAAAATCACCCGAAATGGGACAATTTTATTTAATTGAATTGCCTCTCATAATATTTGGTATTTATTTTTTACTAACTAATTCTAAATACAAACCACTCTTGTTTCTAATTACCAGTTTACTAATTACTTCTCCTCTAGCCTCGTCTCTAACATTTCAAGCCCCATCTGCCCTCCGCGCTTTGCCACTAGTAATTCCACTAACTATACTAACCAGCCTAGGTATATATCAAATTTTAAATATTAAAATATTAAAATATATACTAATAATATTTTATATATATTCTATTGCCTATTTTATTAGTGCCTATTTTATACATTCACCCCAAAAATATTTTTTTGCTTGGAATAGGGGATTTAGTGACATAGTTCCAATCATAGAAAAAGAAAAAAATAATTATCAAAATATTTATGTCACCAATAAATATGATCAACCATATATTTTATATTTATTTTTTAGTAAATATGATCCAACCTCAATTCAAAAACAAATTAAGCTAACACCACCCGATCAATTTGGTTCTTCAACTGTTGCCAAAATTGACAATATTACTTTTAGTATTCCAGAAACAATTCCACCAAATTCATTAGTCATTCAAGCCTCCGATTTCCAATTTACCGGCCAAAGCTTTAAAATAAAGAATCTATGAAAAACAAACCAAAAATTTCGGTAGCCATGGCCACACTCAATGAAGAAGCCAATATTGTGCGCAATCTAAACTCAATTCACGATTGGGTTGATGAAATCGTAATTGCCGACGAAGGTTCACAAGACAATACTTTAAATTTAGCCAAAAAGTACACAAAAGTTAAAATTATTAACGTTAAACATGAACCCATTTTCCATATAACCAAACAAAAAGCCATTGATGCTTGTACTGGCGACTGGATTCTTCAGCTTGATACTGATGAAGTTGTCACCCTAGACCTAAAAAAAGAAATTTTAAATTTAATTGAATCAAACCCAACAGAAAATGGATTTTGGGTAAATCGTAAAAATTATTTTTTGGGAAAATATTTAACCAAAGGTGGTATTTATCCTGATTCTACAGTTAGGCTATATCGCCGTGGTAAAGGTAAATTACCCTGTCAAGATGTTCACGAACAGGCAGTTATAGATGGTCAAGTTGGCCATTTAAAATCTGATTTACTCCATTATTCTGATCCAACTTTTTCCCGTTATTTAATTCGTCACGATCGTTACACTAGTTTATTGGCTACAGATTTAAAAAACAGTGGCGTAAAAATAAGTTTTTTAAATACTATTAATTATTTTTTTAGCAAACCTATTTATTGGTTTTGTTTATCATTTATTCGCCATCGTGGTTATGTTGATGGTTTTCCTGGATTTGTATTTGCTTTCTACTCTTCTCTACGTTTTCCCAGTGCCTACACCAAATTATATGAAATGTTAAATAATGAAAAAATATAAAATTGCTATTGATGTTTCACCACTGTCTGACGGTAATTCAATTCGTGGTGTCGGCTACTATACAAAAAACTTAGTTGATTCTTTACAAAAAGAAATAACATCAAATCCAGATTATCAAGATTTTTCTATAGAACTCGTAACTCATAACTCCAAACTCAAAACTGATTTTGACTTAATCCACTACCCCTACTTTGATCCATTTTTCTTAACTTTACCCTTAACCAAAACTCCGTTTATAGTTACAGTTCACGACCTAATTCCCATCGAATATGGTAAATTATTTCCCATTGGTATAAAAGGTCAAATTAAATGGCAAATACAAAAATTCAAGCTAAATTTTTCCAAATATATTTTGACACCAACACACACTGCCAAATACTCAATACATAATATTTTAAATTATCCCAAAGATAGAATATTTACCACCTATGAAGCTGCAAATCCTCAATTTAAAAAAATAACAGATCCAAAACTTTTAAACAGTGTAAAAAATAAATATAAATTATCAGATAAATTTATCTTATTTGTTGGTGATTTAAATACTAATAAAAACATTCCCCGATTAGCTCAAGCTTGTAGCAAAATAAATATACCTTTAATAATTGCCGGTAGTTCGGCAACAAAAATTGTACCAAATCATCCATGGACTAAAGATATAAATTGGGTTCAAGCACATCAATCAAAATATTTAAAAAGTTTGGGTTTTGTATCAGACGACGATTTGCCCGTCTTATATAACTTAGCCACAATCTATTGTCAGCCATCAATTGCTGAAGGTTTTGGCTTACCTCTTTTAGAAGCTATGCAATGTGGTATTCCCACTTGTTTTTCAAAACAAACCTCATTAGCCGAAGTTAGTGATTATTCAGGGTTATCCTTTGATCCTTATTCAGTTGATGATATCGCCAAAAAATTAAATATATTATTAACAGATAAAAACCTTCGTCAAGATTTAATAAAAAAAGGCTATGCTCGAGCTAAAACTTTTTCTTGGAAATTATGTGCCCTAAATACTCTAGCTGTTTATCGATTGTGTCAACTCGATGGTAAAAAGTAGTCAACATTTTATATCAGTAATTATTCCTGTCTATAAACAGGCAAAAATTATTCGCCAAGATATTTATACTATATATGACACCCTTGAACGTATTCGATATAACTACGAAATTATTGTTGTTATTGATGGGTATAATGTCGATAATTCGTTAAATGAAGTAAAAAAACTAAAACTAAAAAATTTAAAAATAGTAGGCTATCAACACAACCACGGTAAAGGGTATGCAGTTCGTTATGCGATGGCTCGTGCCAAAGGAGACTATGTAGCCTTTATCGATGCCGGTATGGAAATAGATCCAAACGGTTTATCACTTATCATTGAACAACTAGAATGGTATCAAGCCGATATTATTGTTGGTTCCAAACGTCACCCCGCTTCATTTGTTAAGTATCCTTTACAAAGAAGAATTATTTCCTTTGGTGCTCAATTGATTTCTCAATTTCTTTTAAACATAAATGTCAAAGATACTCAAGCCGGACTAAAAATATTTCGCAAAGAAGTATTAGAAAAAACTCTTCCTCGATTATTAATTAAAAACTATGCATTTGATTTGGAGCTACTGGCCGTCGCCAATCGACTGGGGTACACCCGAATTTATGAAGCACCCATAAAGCTAACTTATGATTTTAAAAGTTTAACTCACGCTACCGGATTAAAAATAATATTCAATTGTTTGTGGGATGCTTTGGCCGTATTTTATCGTCTTCGTATAAAAAAATATTATGATGACAAAAATAAAAGAAAATGGGTATATGATCCCGAGTTAGATATGCGAATTAATACCGGTAAATAAAATGAATAGTCCCTTTTTTTCAATCATCATTCCCGTTAAAAGCGAAAATTCGTTTTTAATCGAAACCCGACAAAAACTACAAAAACAATTATATAAAGAATACGAACTTTTAGTTATTACTGACAAAATTTCCAATAACCCCTGTATTAAACGAAATTATGGCGCCAAAATTGCCAAAGGAGACTATTTATGTTTTTTAGATGACGATTCCTATCCCGATAAAAACTGGTTACTAAATATTAAAAAACAAATCAAATTACATCCTGATTATGGTGCTTTTTGTGGACCAGCCTTAACCCCCCCAACCGATAATATCTGGCAGCAAGCTTCAGGTCAAGTGTGGTCGTCAATTATGGGTAGTGGAGGTGCTGGATTATATCGAAGCCAAATTTCATCACCTCGGTTTGTAAATGATTACCCAACCGTCAATTTTATTGTTAAAAAAACCGTGTTTAACAAAATTGGAGGATTTAATCAAAAATATTGGCCAGGTGAAGATACAATATTTTGTTTAGATTTAACTAATTTAAAAGAAAAAATTTATTATCATCCTTCAATTATTGTGTATCATCACCGTCGTGAAGTTATAAAAGAACATTTGGCTCAAACCAATCGTTATGCCATGCACCGGGGGCATTTTGCTCGTATATTTCCCCAAAACAGTTTAAAACTAGGGTATTTAACCCCATCAATATTTTTAATTTATCTTATTTCTTTACCACTACATAAATTTTTTATTCCATTATATTTATATATAATTTTATTATTAATAACCCAAATTAATGTATTGTTTAAGACAAAAAACATTTTACTTTCATTTATATCTATTTTTAGTATATTTATTACTCACATCACCTATGGTTTTTTATTTATCAAAGGATACTTTAGTCCAGATTTAAAATTTAAACCACGTAGTTGAAATTAAACTACCACTAATATAGTATTAGTTTATGAAAAACAATAAAATAAAAATTTCCATTTCGTATCCACCTTTAATTAATTCAAAAGGCAACGCATTTTTAGGTCAAAATCGTCAATTTCAGTGGACCAATACTGGCAATGTTATTTTACCCGTTATACCTGCCTATGGCGCCACAGCTTTAAAACAACTAGGTTATAAAATTTTGTGGGATGATGCAATAGCAGAAAAAATTTCATATGATAATTGGCTTAAACGAATCATAAAATTCAAGCCAAACATAATTTTTATTGAATCAAAAACGCCTGTCATCAAACGTCACTGGGAAATTATCAATCAACTCAAAAGTCTATCCTTAAAAATTAAAAATTATAAATTAAAAATTGTTCTGATGGGAGATCATGTTACCGCCTTGCCAGAAGAATCGCTTTTACATTCAAATGTAGATTATGTCATCACTGGCGGCGATTATGATTTTATGATGTTAAATTTAGTTGATCATATTTATCACCAGAAAAAACTAGAACCAGGAGTATATTATCGTCAAAAATCAGAAATAATAAATTCCGGTAAATTTGCCCTAAAACACCATAACTTAGACACTTTACCTATAATTGACCGTAAATTAACCAATTGGAAAATTTATGGATATCAAAATACTAATTTCAAGTACAAGCCAGCCGCCTACATTATGACCGGGCGTGATTGTTGGTGGGGAAAATGCACTTTTTGCAGTTGGACTACTACTCACCCCGGTAACACTTTTCGCAATTTTTCAGTTGCACATACAATCAAAGAACTAAAATATTTATCTTCTTTGGGGATTAAAGAAGTTTTTGATGATGCTGGTACGCTTCCTATCGGTCCGTGGCTAAAAGAATTTTGTGAACAAATGATAAGTACCGGTCTTAATAAAAAAATAGTATTTGGCTGCAATATGCGATTTGGTGCCTTAAATCAAGAGCAATACAATTTAATGGGTAAAGCCGGATTTAGATTTATATTATATGGACTTGAGTCAAGCAATCAAAACACTTTAAATCATATTTTAAAAAATACTAAGGTAGAAGATTCGCGCAAAACTTTAATTATGGCCAAAAAAGCAGGTTTGCAACCACATTTAACTATTATGGTAGGATATCCCTGGGAAAGTAAAAATGATGCCATTACCACCCTCAATGAGGCTCGATCTTTATTTCAAGATGGACTAGCCGATAGTATGCAAGCCACTATTATTGTGCCTTATCCAGGCACACCACTATTTGCTGAATGTAAAAAAAATAATTGGCTCAAAAGCAAAGATTGGAATGACTATGATATGCGTTTACCCGTTATGAAATCACCAATATCAGATAAAGAACAACTAGAACTAGTTCATGGACTATTTTATGGAGTCCTGACACCCAAGTTTTTATGGCGTAAAATAACCAGTATCAGAAATATAGACGATATTTCATATCTTTTTAATTATGCCTTTAAATATCTCCAAAAACTCCGCGATTTTCCCAAAAATTAGTTTTATCATTCCCACCCTTAATTC
>JAHFKH010000012.1:0-10906 GCA_023245435.1 Candidatus Shapirobacteria bacterium
CTCATATTTGATGAGATGCCTACCTATGCTGATTTAAGTTCTGGAACCCCCAAATTAGCCCCATATTTAGGGATAAAAAGGGACTTAGGTGGTAACCTAGTCCCATTTGGTGACTCCAGGGGGAGTCGAACCCCCGATTACCTGGATGAAAGCCAGGTGTCCTAGGCCACTAGACGATGGAGCCAGATTTGCGGACAGGGTATTTTAGCAAATATATGCCGGTGATTACTAGTATTAGCGAAATAGCGTTGGCGATTTTGAAACCTGAGATTTGCCAAGTGTCGGTTCGAAAAAATTCAGTTATTAAACGAATTGTGCCGTAACCGATTAAATATATAGCGGTTGGTTTAATTTTTATTTTTTTGATTAATAAAAATAAAATAAGGCAAAGTAATGATTCGAGCCACCAAATGGATATTTCACCGTTAACATAGTTACCAAACCGGCCGATAGATTGGGCAAGAGGGAGAATTGGAGTAATAGAATCTAATAAATTTAAAATTTTAAATTTTAAAATAAAAGAGGAAATATATATATAAATGAATCCGGCAATTAAAGCGCCATAAATTCCCAATCCCCCATTGGGTATGTTAATTATTTGTCCTAAATTCTGGGAATAATATGACCAGCTATCAATGACATGATAAAGCCTGGCACCCATCAAAAGTGATAGTAGGAGGCCAAAAATAAATAAATTTAGTTTTGGCTTGGGAATAGAATCGTTATTTTTTTCAAAATAATTAAGACTGACGACAACTGCGATACCGATAATAAGGCCATAAAGATGCATTGGTGGGTCCAGCGGGACTTGAACCCGCGACCAATTGCTTAAAAGGCAACTGCTCTACCACTGAGCTATAGACCCGTGTTTTAAAGTGATCGAGCTCTTTCTTCTCGCAAGAAGTAAAGTTTTGATCGGCGGACTTTGCGTTTGGGAGAACGAACTTTCTTAATAGACTCAATCCAGGGTGAATTGACAGGAAAAATACGTTCAACAGTAACTCCATCGGCGGCTTTTTTGGAGACTAAAAAGGTTAAATTGGTACCGCGACCGGTAATAGCCATAATAATGCCATCGAAAGCTTGAGTTCTTTCTTTGTCTTTTTCTTTGATAATGCAATTTACCTTGACAGTTTCGCCAATGTTAAATTCGATATCTTTGTGAGTGAATTTTAGTGCCATATTTGTATTGGCTATTTTATCGCAATAGTAGCTTTATATCAATCTTTTAAATTTTTAAAATGAGATTAATTTCTTTTTGTAAGTTTTCATTGTAATTTACGCCGTAAGGTAGGGTTATTTCTTTGCCAGTAGCGAAAACTATCAATCCTTTTTGACTATCGGGGTTGTCTTTAAGTAATCGATTGAGGTCCATTAATTGGCTTTGAGAGGTTTGAGGGGGGATATTAATAATAAAATCAAAAATTTTAGTGTCCTTGGGTAAAGATAGTGAAACTGAATCGATAAGTATTGATTTGGTGTCATTACGGTTATTAATTTTACCTTCAATATAAACTGCTTGATTTTCAACTAATAATGTTTCAAATTGTGTGTAAGCTTTGGGGAATATTACTGATTCTAGACTACCACTTTCATCGGTAAGGGTTAAAAAAGCCATTTTAGAACTATCTTTTTTGGTTAAAATGGTTTTTATTTTAGTAATAATGGCAATAAATTTAACGGTAGAATTGTCGGTTTTCTCAAGAATATCTTTGATTTTTGGAAGAGATGCACCTTTAAACGATTCCAACATTTTAGCAATAGGATTACTGGTGACATATACACCTAACAATAATTTTTCTTGATTAAGTTTTTCTTTTTCAGTCATAGCAGCAACTTCGGGAAATTTATCAACGGGTACATATTGAGAATTTTTATCATCTTGGCCATCAAAAAGGCCAAATTGACCATTTTGTCGTTTGGCACCAAGTTTATCGGCGTTGCTGCGAATAATGTCTAAACCGGCCAAAATAGCATTTCTTTCAGCAAATTCATCAAAAGCACCAACTTTGATTAAACTTTCTAAAACCCGTTTATTAACTTTTGATCCGGAGACACGCATACAAAAATCGGTAAAACTTTGATAAGGTCCATTTTGGTCACGTTCAGAAATAATTAAATCAATAGCGACGGCACCAACATTTTTAATGGCCGATAGTCCAATGCGAATACTCATTGAATCGAGTGATTCAGGATTTTTTTCAATTTCAAAACCTTTTTTTGATAAATTTATATTTGGAGACGCAACAATAATACCTAAATGTCGGCATTCTTCAATTCCATCAGTAATTTTTTCGGTGTCACCCGACTCAGCCGTTAAAAGGGCACACATATATTCGACTGGATAATTTGCCTTCATGTAACCGGTACGATATGACAACATACCGTAGGAAGCAGCATGGGCCTTGTTAAAACCATATCCTTGGAATGGCACAAATAAATCCCAAATTTTTTCGGCCCCATCTGTGGTCATACCGGAGTGCTCAATACAACCGTTGACAAAAATTTCGTGTTGTAAGGCCATTTCTTCGGGAATTTTTTTACCAATGGCTTTTCTTAGTTTATCGACGGTTGTCCAATTGTATCCGGCAATTTCAATAGCAGTAAATAAAATATCATCTTGATAAACTAATACTCCATAAGTTTTTCCCAAAAATTCTTCCATTTTTGGATGTAAATATTCTGGTTTTTTACGTCCAAATTTGCGGTCAATATAGGCAGAAATGTTATCCATAGGTCCGGGGCGATATAGGGCGACCATCACCATTAAATCTTCAACTCGACTAGGCTTAAGTTCTTTTAACCACTTGGTCATACCCTCGCCACCCAATTGAAATACTCCCATAGTATCGCCTTTTGATAACATATCAAAAGTTTTTTTATCATCTAGTGGCAATTTACGTAAATTAATTTCAATATTGCGGGTATTGCGAACGTTAATAATAGCTTGACGTAAAAAAGATAAATTGCGAATTCCCAGAATATCAAATTTAATTAAACCAACATCTTCGGCAGCGTGCATTTCGTATTGAGTGATAACTTTATCACCACCACTTTCGATTTGGGTAGGAGAATAATCATTAATAGTAGTAGGTGAAATAACCACACCGCAAGCGTGAACTGAAATATGACGGGCACAACCTTCAATTTGTTTGGCAACTGTCATTATTTTTTTGGCGTCAGCATCAGTATTGTAAAGTTGTTTTAAATCGGGGGTCAAATCTAGGGCTTTATCAATTGACATGGGAAAACCCTGTTTTCCTAATGGAATTAATTTAGAAATCCGGTCACCTATGGCATATTCGTAACCAAGAGCGCGAGCAGTGTCGCGGACGGCACCGCGAGCCATCATCCGCCCAAATGTGCAGATTTGAGCCATGGCGTCTTTGCCATATTCTTCACTAATGTGATATAACATTTCCTGACGTTGAGTGTCAGCAACATCAAGGTCAATATCAGGAGGACTCGGTCGATCACGATTTAAAAATCTTTCAAAAGGTAATTGATAATCAATTGGATCAACGGTAGTAATTCCTAAAACAAAAGAAACTAATGAGCCGCCGGCTGAACCTCTGGTGTTGGTTGGAGTATCATTATCTTCACACCATTGAATAAAATCACGCATTATTAAAAAATAACCCGCATATCCCTTCGAACAAATGACATCGAGTTCAAAATCGAGACGTTCTTTTACTTCAGGACTAAGAGTAACATAGTGTTCTTTTGCCTGTTGATAGGTCATTTCTCGTAATCTATCTTCGGGGGTTACTTTGGGGGGTAATTTAAATTTAGGGAAAAACCATTTACCAATTTCAATTTCGACATTACATTTTTCAAAAATTTTTTGGGTGTTATCAATGGCTTGCGGCAAATCAATAAATAAATCACTCATTTCTTGAGTGGTTTTTAAATAATAATCGGGTTTATCGGCCATTGACAAACGATTGGCCGAATTAACATTAGTTTGAGTATTAATCATAACTAATACATCTTGAGCAAAAGCGTCTTCTTTTTTTAAATAATGTGAGTCATTGGTGGCAACCAAAGGAATGCCCAATTCTCGGCTTAATTTTATTAATTTTAAATTGGCTTGATCTTGTTCTTTTATTTGATGACGTTGAATTTCCAAATAATAATCATCGCCAAAAGTTTGTTGATATTGTGTGGCAATTTCTTTGGCTTTATCATATTCATTGGCAACCAAATTACTATAAATTTCGCCTTGTAAACAGCCACTTAAACAAATTAAACCTTGGTGATATTTTTCAATTGATTCCCAATCTAATCGTGGTTTGTAATAAAAGCCTTCAATATGACCAATCGAAACTAATTTCATTAAATTTTGATAACCCTGATGATCTTTGGCCAATAAAATCAAATGATTGGTTTTGCGATTGGCATTATTTTTTTCTAGTCGTGATCCGGTACAGGTATATATTTCACAACCAATAATGGGTTTTAATTCATTTTTTTGAAAAGTTTTATAAAATTCAATGGCACCGTACATATTGCCGTGGTCGGTAATGGCACAACCAGGCATTTCAAATTCTTTGAGTGTACTGGCTAATTTTTTAATTTTAGTGAGGCCATCAAGGAGAGAATATTCGGTATGAAGATGTAAGTGAACAAAAGACATATGTACAGTTTACAGTTAACAGTTACGAGTTACGAGTGGAAAAAACTAAATCAAATATAAAAAGTACTAACAAAATGCGGTAATTACAACATTGATTCGAGTGTTTTAATGCGGTCTTCGATGGGTGGGTGGGTGGAGAACATAGAAGCGAGTTTATTGCCTTTAAATGGGTTAGTTATATATAATGAGGCAGTAGCAGTGGAAGCAAAATCGGCTGGAACGTTGTCTAATTGTAGTTTTTTTAGTGCTGAAATTAATCCTGAGGGTTGGTGGGTAATGGCGACTGAGCTGGCGTCGGCAAAAAATTCGCGACGTCGAGAAATAGCTAATTGAATCAATTGGGCAATAATTGGGGCAAAAATGATTAAAATTAATCCGATAATCATAAAAATGCCACTGCTTTTATTGTCGTCATCATTATTGCGAATTCGCCAAGACATATTTATTAAAATTGATAAGGTGCCAATTAAAATGGAAACAAGGGTCATGAGACGAATATCGTAATTTTTTATATGTGATAATTCGTGTCCAATTACACCTTCTAATTCAGTTCGATTTAATTTTGATAGTAAACCTGTGGTAGCGCAAATAACTGCGTGATTTGGATCACGACCTGAGGCAAAAGCGTTCATGGCTTGCGATTCGATAACGTAAATTTTGGGAACAGGAATTTTGGCAGCTTGCGATAAATTTTCAGTAACAGTGTAAAAATCAAAAAATTCTTTGCGAACGGCAGGTTTGGCACCATTTAGACCTAAAACAATTTTGTCACCGGCAAAATAACTAACAAGAGAGGAACTGGCAGAAAATAAAATGGCAATAGGAATAAGATCTGGGTTATTTGTGGCTTGAGCAATAAAGTAAACAGTACCAATAATAAAAATAATAAATAATAAAATTATGCCAAATGACTGACGTTTATTATTGGCTATTTGTTCGTAGTAATTGAGCATAACTGAATATTTTTATAAAAATATCAAATATAAATTTTCGATTATACCCCGCCTAGCGGCGGGGGGATGGTTAGTTTAATTTTACTGTGGGATTGACAGTGTCGGTAGCGGAAACTTCAAGATGGGCGCCAAAAACTGGGGTATCAAGTCCTTTTTGGGGGGTGAATCCAAACATTGGGGCAAACCACATACCAGGAATGGTTGATATTTTTACATTATAGTCGGCTGACAAATCAATTAAAGTTCGGCGGGCATACATAATTTTGTCGGATGTATCGCGTAATTCATTCATTAAATCAGAAACTAAAGTACTTGATTTAATTTCTGGATTTGATTCCATAATGACATTAATCGAGCCCATGACTTTAGAAATCATGTCTTGGGCTGCATCAATATCTTTGCCTGAATTACTTTTGACAGCGGTATCGATTTGTTTGCGGGCCGAGGTTAGGTCTTCAAAAATCCCCTTTTCTTGTTTCATAAATCCTTTGACAGATTCTACGAGATTGGGAATAAGATCGGCTTGTCGTTTTAATTGATTGCCTATTTCTTGAATTGAAGCTCCAATTTGGACTAAAGCAGTTTTAAGACCATTGTAAAAAGTAATTAAATAAATGACGATTAAAACAATAATACCCAGTGCAATATACATAAATTTTTTTAAATTTATAACTAAAATTATTATACCATTTTGTAGGTGATTAACCCATTTTCCCCGATTCTTTCTGGGGGTGGAATCAGTTTCAGCCCTAAAAATTGGTAAAAATCTGTTTCATTATTAAATTGATAAATTTTTTTGGTTTTTATATTTTTAATACCATACTCAGATAAGCTCAAGCCAAGCTTAAGGGCATGTTTACGTAAAATAATGTTGTGTTGACGTGAGCCGGTAAAATGTTGAAGTAGGGCACCAAAAGATATTTTGGGTTTGACCATTAAATCAATGTGAATATCGTTTATAAGCCTAATTGAGGCTTTATTTTTACCTTGAGCAATAATTTGGACCGTATCGGGATATTTTAAAAAATGTGAAATAATTGTTCCTGATTTGGCAGAAGCGGCGGCAATATCAATGTCGCCAACGGTAGAAGTTTGTCGACGCAAGCTTCCCAAAGGAATAAATTCAGTTTCAGGAAATTTTAATTTTAAATATTTTATTATTTTATTGGCCAAATTTTGGGCGTCTTTTAAAGGCATTCGGTTTTTCCTTCCAAGAAAGGCGAGGGTGTTATTTAAAATTGATTCTTGCGATTTTTGTCCAAAAGCAGGGATATTTTTAATCTTATTTTTTTGACAATAAATTATTAGTTGGTCTAAGGCTTTATCAGGGTCATTTGAAAATTTTAAATTTTGAGTTAATTTATAGGCAATTAGTGGTCCAATGGCATTAATTTTGGTAAAAGTGAAAACAGCGGGATGGATGTTTTTAAAAACCGGTTTTAATTGAGGATATAGTTTGCCAAATTTGAAAAGATAATCGATTTTTTTTAAAATTGATGGCCCAATATTGGGGACATTATCCAATAACTTTGGGTCTTTTTGCCATAGTTTATACAGATCTTCGGGATACGAAGAAATAGTGTCAGCAGCGTTTTGGTAGGCGGTGATGTGGAATAAATCTTTGTGCTTAATTTCGTAAGCGGTGGCAATGTTGGTGAGATATTCCGAAATCTGTTGATTTGAGAAGTTCACAGAATAATTATAACTCTTTTGAACAATGGCGGGCCTGATGGGATTTGAACCCACGATCTTCCGCGTGACAGGCGGATGTGCTAGACCGCTGCACCACAAGCCCTAATTTAGATATTTCGGTCTTTGTAATATATCAATAAATTACTTTTTACTCAAGGTGTCGGTGATTTGTTTTTGAATTGTATCAATGGGTTTTTTAAGAACGAAGGCAATTTCTTTAGCCAAATGGTTGGTTATATTGTTGATAATTTCTTGATTACTCTTAAGGAATTTTTCACCTAACTCTTTTTTATTTTTATAAAGTGATTTTAAAGTAACGGCATTTTTGATAGGGTCATTTAAATATAGTGATTCTTTGATTAATTTATTTTCAAAAATAGAATCTTGGGGTAGGGCTTTACCTAATTCATTAAAAAAATCTTTGATATTTTGGGAATTAATTAAGTGGCGAAAACCGCTTTTGGCCATATTGGCAATAGGTAAAGATGAGGTTGAGGTGGCTTTATCTCCTTCAATATTGTGATAAAAGAAAAAACCTTTTTTTTCGTCGTAAATGTTGTAAATATTTTCGAAATCGATAATATAATCACCAACTTTAAAATCAATCATATAAAAAATTTCTCGCCAAAAAATAAATTATCAAGGCAGATAGCGGTTGATGTATTATACCATTAAAATTTACTCTAAGATTCCATCAAGATTGACATCGTAAATTATTTCTTCAGAAATCAATCGATAGTTTAATATTTCTTCTGGTTTAAACCATAATTTTATTTCTATTTTTGCTTCATCAACTGACCCGGATGAATGAATGATATTTCTAACTGATCGATTATCAGCATCGGCGGCGGTATATGAATCAATTGTAAAATCGCCTCGAATAGTGCCAGGGGCTGATGACAATGGTTCGGTACTACCAGTAATTTTGCGGACGACAGCAACGGCTCCCATTCCCTGCCAAACCATGGCAACAACTGGACCGGAACTTAAAAATGATTTTAATGTGGCTCGAATTTTTTCAGCATAGACAATAGGGTCATTTGTTCCCAAGTCTTGTCCTCGGGCTTTAGCGGCTTCAAGTGATTTTGTTCCTGTTTTTAGCGCCCATTCGGGATCGGTGGAATAATGAGCTAACGCTAATTCTGGAGACGGTATTAACATTTTTATGGCGACGAGCTTGAGACCGCACTGTTCATAACGTTTGATGACTTCGCCAATTAGACCTCTTTGAACGCCATCTGGTTTAACAATAACTAAAGTTTGTTGTTGTTTGTCATCGTAATTTTGCATAAGATGTATTTTGAATTATGTTGACTTTATTTGCAATAAGAAGTATTATATATTCATATTTAAATATAAATATATTATCCAAAGATTGGCTGTATTAAAACTTGTTTTTAAAAACGAGCAGTGTGTTGGTGATTTGGTAACTAAACTTAATTTAAGTCAACCAAAAGTTTCATTAATTTTAAAAGAACTACGTGATTTGAAATTAGTTTTGGTCAAATCTAGTGGCAAAAAACGTATTTATTTAATTAATAAAATTATGTTTGATCAGTATATAAGTGATATAAAAAAGATGTTATCGGATTTTGAAGATAGCCGACCAAATGAGATAATTATTCGGAGAAAAGTGTTATTGTCTAATTGACTATAGGGTAAATTTTAGTTATGTTGAGGAATGAATAAAAATATTTTACCTGACTCACGTGAAGAATTAGTGTCAATGTTTTTGGGTTTAGGGGTGGTAATAATTGTTGTTATTGTAATTTTTAATTTTGTAATGAAAGCAAAAGGAAATATTTCTTTGCCTGGAGTATCAACTGATGAACAAATTGTTTTGACAAATCCCTCCGAAAATAAAATAGTGGATTCTGGATTATATGAAGTAGTAAAAGGTGATAGTTTGTGGAATATTGCTGTAAAAAAATATGGTAATGGTTATTTGTGGACAGAAATTGCCAAAGAAAATAAAATGAAAAATCCCTCATCAATTGAAATTGGACAAAAATTAGTAATTCCAGTTGTTTCAGATACTATTGCTAAGGCTGTTCCAAAGATAGTTATAAAGCCGGTGATAATATCGACTTATAAAGTTGTTCGTGGTGATTCGTTGTGGAAGATTGCCGTATCACAATTGGGGAATGGATATAAATGGACACAAATTTGGAACTTGAATAAAGGAAAAATTGTTGATCCAAATCGACTGGAAATTGGAATGATGATAAAATTGAGATAATTTGTTGCGGGTATAGTTCACCGGTAGAATGCGTCCTTCCCAAGGATGAGAAGTGGGTCCGATTCCCATTACCCGCTCTGAAAATATCTAAAATTTTTTATAAAATTAAATTAATTTAATAATTATTTTTTATATTTTTTGCCGAAGTAGCTCAGCTGGTAGAGCAACGCTTTCGTAAAGCGTGGGTCGGGAGTTCGACTCTCCCCTTCGGCTCAGTGTTATAATAACCTAGTTATGGCAAAATTTTATAGCTCGAGATTAGAAAAAAAAGAAGACGAAGAAATAACTAAGAAGACGGTAGTGATGGGAGTGGTGACGATTTTAGTTTTGATTTTAGTGCTATTATTTGGTTTACCTTTTTTAGTTAAAATTTCTGTTTTGTTGGGTGAAGCGAAAAATAGAAATAGTGGTTCGCAAACTGAAAAATTGGTGCCACCATTGCCCCCTAGATTAGTGGTTAATTATGAAGCGACTAATAGTGCCACAATTGATATCTCTGGCCTTTCTGAGGCCAATACCAACGTTGAGTTGTTAAAAAATGATGTATCGGTGGGTAAGGTGTTAACTTCAGGGAGTGGTGATTTTGCATTTACCAATATTACTTTGGATGAAGGGGAAAATTTATTTTCGGCAATTGCCAGTAAAGATAAAGTTGGAAGCAGTGAGTTATCAAAAATGATTAAAGTTGATTACGACAAAACGGCGCCAACATTAACAATGATTAATCCGGTCGAAGACACACTTAAAGTTGATACGGCTGATTTTGATGTGATAGGTCAAAGTGAAAAAGGAGTCAATGTAACTGTTAATGGTCGTTTGGCGATGGTTGATGATACTGGAAAATTTAAAATAAAATTTCAATTAAATGCTGGCAAAAATGATATTGAAATAATTGTCCGTGATTTGGCGGGTAATGAGACAAGAAGGAAAATAGCGATTACTTTTGATTTTTAGATTTAAATAAAACTAAGAGCAAGGTAATATACGGATAAAATAGTGAATTGGCAAAAAGAGAATGGATAATTAGGGCAAGTAATAGTGATTGAAAAAATAAATTTCCATTAATAAATTCGTAATGTAATCCAAGAATTAGAAAGATTAACCCAAAAATACCGGTAGTAATGGCAATAGTAAGTAAACTGCTATCAAATCCTGAGTTGGAGTGAGATTGATTGTTTTGAGGATTTAAAAAGGGAATATTGTTGTAACCAATTCCAGTAATTGGATTTTTTATAAAAATATTTATGCCTTGTTTGTAATTTTGGATTTTGGCAAAAATCGATGAGGTTCTTTCAAGTCGGGTACCTTCGCCAGGCATACGAGGTAATATGGCAAAGGTAAAAATAAATATAGATAAGGCGATAAAAAATATTTTAATATCCTTTT
>JAHFKH010000012.1:10916-21361 GCA_023245435.1 Candidatus Shapirobacteria bacterium
TAACTAAAAACAATTAAAAAAGAAACCAATGTTGAGCGACTATAAGTTAGGGCAATAGCAATGTAAATGATTAATAATATTATGTTTTTAAATTTAATTTTTGAAAAATAAACACAAATTAAAATAAATAAAAATATTAATCCGGTAAAGGTTGGGTCAAAATAGCTACTAACTAGTCGATATAAGTGTGGATCCCAATTTTGAGAAGCCATAATGGTTAAATTTGGCCAAATAAAATATTGGATAAATCCAAAAATAATTGTGGAAGCTAAAATAATGTTTATAAATTTTTGCTGATAAATATCTAGTGTTGGTGGGTAAATAAATATGGAAAGTAACATTAATAAACGAACTAAATATAACCAACTTAAAATATTAAAAAATAATAAATTTGAAATAATGGCGATAATAGAAAAAATTACCAAATATTTGTTATTTATTTGATAATTTTTTTGAGCTAAAAGATTAGAAATTGCATAGAAAACAATAAAGATGTCAATGATGGGAAATAATTTTCCCAGGAAAAATAAAATTAGTAGTGGATAAAATATTAGGCGTGATAAAGTCGCCATAGTTTGGAACGAACAAGAAAGCTGTAAAAGGCTAATGACAGGCAAATAATTAATCCGGCGACTCCGTCAAGAAAACCAAGATGCCAAATGTAATATTGGATAAATTTGGCTTTGGGATAAAAAATAATATCTAACAAGTTTGCTTTTGTTTTTTGATTAAAAAGTTCTTGGGCACGAATGGTGGAATAATGATTTAGTTTTGATAAAAACGTTTTTAAATTTGGAGCAGAATAATGAAATAGAGGTTGGTTAATATTAATAATTTTATTTTTACTAACCAAAACTTCATGAACAGGTTTGATAAATTTACTTAAATTTTTATTAAATAATCGAACAGGGCGATCAGTGGCAGAAATGCCGTGATATAAAATATGGTTGCAGTAAACCAAATACCGTTTAATTGAATAACAATAATTTTCATTTAGTTTTAGAGAGTTTAGTAAATTTATTAATTTTGGTGAGGGAATTTCGTCGGCGTCAATAAATAAAACCCAATCGTTTTTGGCTTTGGTTATGGCAAAATTTCGTTGACTGGCAAAGTTACCATTGACTCCCCTATCAAAAATATTGATTTTCAAATTTGTTGATTCAAAGGATTTTAGTATTTTTTTAGTGTCATCTGTTGAATTATCATCGACGGCGACTATTTCGTTGATTACTGTTAGTTTGGGTAACCACTCTGCCCATTTCTTCAAATTTTCCTGTTCGTTTTTGGTGAGGATGAGGAGGGAGAGGTTAGACATGATTTTTAAATATATTTTGAAATATTGTTAACACTAGTTGTTCTAATGTAAATATTATACTAAGTATATCCGATTCAAACTTATTTAGGTGTTTTTTAAAATATTTTTTTCTTGAAATATACCATTCATTTAATACAATATTATATTTCGAATTACTGCTTTTTCCTCCAACATGTGTGATTTCTGATCTAGGATCGAACACAACCTTGTATCCAAGTAAATTAATTTTATTACCAAAATCAATATCTTCTAGATATAGAAAATATCTTTCATCAAACAAATTTAAAGTTTTATTTATTTTTTTTCTAATTATCATATATGCACCACATAGTGATTCAACTAAAATCGGTTTTGTAATTGTTAAATTTTCTACCCAAAATTTTTTACTAAAACGATTATTTGGAAATATTTTTTTTAAATTTGTAAATTCAAATAAACCTGTCAAAAAATCTGCTTTATTGTTAGCAGTAAATTGATATTTGTTTGTGTTCGGTTTTTTTATTTTTCCACCTATTGCTCCAATTTTTTTGTCTTTTATTAATAATTCAAGTGTTGTAGTAATGGTAGTATTTTCAAGATAACAATCGGGATTAATGATTAAAATATATTTTTCTTTCGCTTTGACAATACCTTGATTTACGGCTCTTGAAAATCCCAAATTTTTTTTATTGTAAATTATTTTAATTTCACCATTTTTTAATATTTGATTTGAATCTTTTGAATTATTATCAATAATAATTATTTCGCCGATAATTTCCTTAACTTGTGACAAACTTTTAACTAATTTATTAACATTGTCAGCAACATTATAGTTTACAGTTAATACTGTAATTTTTTTTACATCTTCTATCTTTTTATTGTCGACTATCATATAGTTTTGTTATGAATAAAATTTATAGTATTTTTCGTATTATTGTTTTCTCGATATTATCATTTTGTTCGGTTCATTACTCATATGGAGTTGTGTATTTTAATGATAATTTTTCAAATAGTTTGGAGAAGTGGAATTTTGTTCCTGGAACTGTCTCAAATTTGGATAGTTGGGCTATTTCGAACGGAGTATTGATCGGTACTGTTAATTATGGAGGTTCGTCATATTTGTATCCAATTACTACTCCAAGAGTATTATCAGACTTTGTTTTACAATCCAGTGTTATGAATGTTAGTGGGGTTGATGTAAATATTTTTTTTAGACAGTCGGAAGATAAAGAACATTATTATGCAGTAGGTTATAGATTTAATAGTCCAGGTTGGCCTGGTGTAAATAATATAGTTTTATACAAATACGATCATGGTTATTCACTATTAAAATCTTATAGCCCATTATTAAATAATAATTTAACTCAAAATATATGGCACAAAATTAAAATTGATGTATCCGGTCAATTAATTAATATATATTTTGATGATAATTTGGCAATCAGTTATGTTGATGATGGTGTAGTATTTGATGCTGGTTTGATTGCTTTGCAGAACTGGGGAGGTACATTTACCTCAAAAATTATAAATAAATTCGATGATTTTGCAATATCTGATGGTTCTATTTCTCAAAACAAAATAATATTTTTGCCGGGATTTGGGGGGAGCTGGAACGAAAAAGCCATGGTTTTAAACCAAATTGTGCCACAAAGTGAGTGGAGAATGACTCCTTTTGCAAAAGGCGTACTCTAAAACATAACAATCACGATTACTTATTTTATCTTTTTCTCGTATGGAGAATGTTCACAATCAATCTTAATTTTAAAATACATCAGTGGAAGCAGAAACAAAAAAGTTACAAAATATGCAAGCAATTCACCATATTTTGAGCTCGGACAGAAAGTGGCTCCAATTCCTGTTCTACCTTCAATTTGATAGTAGCCTGCTACAAAGTCACATCCCGACAGTAAATGGTGAATAAATTCATGCAAAAAAGTCGCGACAAAAATTAAACCAATTGTAAAAAATACGTGATTAAACCAATATGCCGGTGTCCTCAAATATAGTTTCATTTTTCCTCTCTTGAATACATGTACATCTGAACGGTCATTGCATATCACACAATGATTCCGCCAAACAGAAAATAAAATAAAACCTAATGTGACAAGTAAGCCACCAAGGATAAATAAAATATTTTCCATTGGCATATAATAAATAATATCATCAAGGACTATTATTTTGCGGAAGATTAAATAGGTTGAAAAGAAGCTGGAAACAACATAATTAATAAATTAGGATATTATTTAACTATCCATGACAAGAATATATAAAACAAAAGATGAGATTTTGAAAAAAGCTGTAACTATAATTGGCAAATCCTTACGTAAAGTAATCTCAAATGAGATTGTTCACGAAATTGAAGAACAAATTGTTGGATATGGTGTAAAAAGAAAAGGTTTTTTAGGAGATTTAACTGAAAAATATTTTTTTGATATTAATCCAGGAAATATCAGTGAACCAGATTTTACTGTTGCTGAAGTAGAATTAAAGACCACCCCATTAAAAAAACATCCTCTACAACGATATGCATCAAAGGAGAGATTGGTTTTTTCAATGATTGATTATGATGCGGTGGTAAGAGAAACATGGGAACTGAGTTCTTTTTTAAAAAAAAATAAATCATTGTTATTAATGTTTTACTTGTGGATTGAAAATCAAAATATCCTTGATTACGAATTCAAATATATTCATCCACTCAACTTACTAGAAGATATTTCCAGCGACGATGTTTTTCAGATACAAAAAGATTGGGAATATATTGTTGCAAAAATTAGAAGAGGAGAAGCCCACTTGTTATCGGAAGCCGATACATATTACCTTGGGGCATGTACAAAGGCAGCAAATAGTCGGAAAGTACGAGACCAACCCCTAAGTCGTATACCAGCCAAACCTAGAGCGTTTTCACTTAAGCAACAATACATTAACTATCTTATACAAACAAAATTGCTCGGCAATGTCACAAATACCGATTCAATTTTTAAAAAACAAAGGAGATTAGAAACGATTGAAGATGTAGTTAAAGAAAAGTTTTCATCATTTGTTGGAAAAACCGATATAGAAATATTGGCAAAACTCGGCTCTAGTTTGGGTAAAAAAGCAAAAAGTTATAAACGATTAATTGTAAATCAAATTCTAGGAGTCAAGTCAAATAAAATAGAGGAATTAGACAAAGCAAATGTAACGCTTAGAGTTATAACATTAGAACATTCGGGTATTTTAAAAGAATCAATATCATTTCCCGCTTTTGATTATAAGAATCTAGCAACTCAGGTGTGGTATGACGATGTAAATGAATCAATGTCTGATTTCCATTTACAACTTGAAACAAAAAAGTTCTTATTCGTAGTTTTTCAAAAACAAAAAGGAACAAAAAATATAATATTAAGAAAAACATTTTTCTGGAATTTTCCAATAAGTGATATTGGTGAAGCTGAAAAAGTATGGCAAAAAACTATTGATTGTATTAATGGGGGTAGATATGGCGATTTACCAAAAATAAAAGATAGTTTAGTTGCCCATGTCAGACCTCACGGAAAAGATTCAAAGGATACAATTGAAACACCACAAAAGACACAAGAAATGAAAAGATGTTTCTGGTTAAATGCCAAGTATATACAAAAAGCCATAGGTAAGGATAAAAGTGATTCTTGATCAATTGGACTTTTTTTGTTAGAATGGCTTTATGATGAAAATAAACGTTATTGAACTGTTTGCTGGTGTTGGAGGATTTAGATTAGGGCTTGATTTAGCTAGCAACGAAGAATCAAAATTTGAAACAATTTGGAGTAGCCAGTGGGAACCTGGCACAAAATTACAATACGCCTCACAAATATATATAAATAAATTTGGTCCAAAGAACCATTCGTGTGAAGACATCCAGGAAGTAGTTGAACACAAATTCAATCAAATACCTGACCATGATTTACTCGTTGGTGGGTTCCCCTGTCAGGACTATTCGGTTGCAAGAACATTAAGCCAGGCAAAACGAATATTTGGTAAAAAAGGTGTGTTGTGGTGGTCAATTTTTAACATTTTGAATATGAAAAAAGATAAGGCACCAAGCTTTTTGTTACTAGAGAATGTTGATAGGTTATTAAAATCACCATCAGGTCAAAGAGGTCGTGATTTTGCTGTGATGTTGGCTTCACTTTCAGATTTGGGATATGTGGTTGAATGGAGAATCATAAATGCAGCCGATTATGGGTTTCCGCAAAGAAGACGCAGAGTATTTATAACGGGTTATAAAAAAGGTACAAAAGTTTACAAAAAAATTAAAGCTGAGAAAAATATTAATAAATGGATTGAGCAAAAAGGTGTGATTGCTAACGCCTTTCCTATTGAAAAAATAAAAGTTAGGCTTGATGAATTTAAAATTGAAGGTGATTTAAAGCATATTTCTGATAATTTTTCATCAAATAAACCAACAAAAAGTCCCTTTGAAAATTCAGGGGTTATGATTAATAGAAAAGTATATACAACCAAAACAATACCCAACTATAGTGGTAAACGCACATTATTGTCTGACATTATTATTCATGACGAAGAAAAAATACCAGCGGAATATTATATAAGAAAGGAAGATTTGTACAGATGGGAATATTTAAAGGGTGGTAAAAAGGAAAAAAGGAAATCAAAAGGTGGTTTTGAATATTTTTATTCAGAAGGACCAATGGTTTTTCCAGATTCTTTAAATAAGCCGTCAAGAACAATAGTCACAGGGGAGGGAGGTAGCTCTCCTTCACGATTTAAACATGTTATAAAAACAAAGTCAGGGCGGTACCGTAGATTAATACCGCTGGAATTAGAAAAATTAAATATGTTTCCCGACAACCATACAAGGGATTTACTTAATGGGAAACAAACACCTGATGTAAAAAGAGCTTTTATTATGGGTAATGCTTTGGTTGTGGGGGTAATTCAAAAACTTGGAGAATCGTTATTAAAATATATATAAATAGTTTATAAAACCATTCTGACAATTATAATTTGTTGCAGGCCTTGGGGGAATATGTGAGGACTTATTATGCACAAAGTTATCTTAATGATGGTATCCACCTTTTAATCCAACCGAATGTATAGTTGTCGGCGAATAACAAATATAACAGTGTTTCCTTTGTTATGTTGATGATAATATATCCGATAACAAAGACAAGTGCACACCACCCCGCAGATGTAATCCAACTACCTTCGGTATATTTAATTATTTCAAATGTGGGAATTGATATATTTTCATTTCGTATTTTATCTATTTCATAATCATCTATGTTATTATCTGTCCAGCCTTTATCGTATGACTCTGAACGGTTTATTTCTAGACATTTATCCCACATTTTTCTTTTGTTAGTAGTATCAGTTATTGTTCCAGGGTCTGAGTAAAAATTTATATAAACACTACTAAGAGAATATGTTTTTCCATTATGACAGGTAAAATTACTTTTTTGATTATCAACCCTTTGTATGGGTTTTTTTGAATATCCTGTAAGGACAGATATGATAATTAACGAAACAATTGAAACCACATATACGATTTTTATTAATCGTCTGATGAAGCCTTGTATCCCTTTTGTTGGTTGGTTTTGTATTTTCATATTTACTTACCCCAAATTTTATAAATAATAAACATTGGAACTGAGACAATAAAACTCACAAATCCAAAGTCTTTCCATACTGGTTTAACTGTTTGACTCGCATATGGAAAATTATCAATCCAAACAGTAAAAGGAGCCAACGAGACAACGAAAGCCAGTGTTATTAAAACAATCCAAATTGTTAAGATAACCCTTTGACTTTTTTTCATATTTTTATTTATCTGAACAATAACTATCAATTTTGTGTTCACTCTCTTTGCAGGTTATGTTGTTTCTATCCATTGAGTCACAAAGCCAATTACCCTGTTCATTATTGTGTTGACATACCGCCATGTCAATAAATTTGGCTGATACAAAACAATCTGTGTACCCACCACCACAAACATATTGCTTTATTGGAAATTCGTCTTTTGTAAGGAGAGTTTTGATTGATAAAATACCCAATGTTACAGCCAAAATTATAATTAAAATATTTTTCATTTATTATTTTTGTAGATATTCACTAACACAGTCTCTTTTTGTCTTAATTCTCACTTCCACCAGACTAACCGCCATCTTAAAACACTGCTCTTGTGTATAACTTTTTGTACAATCTTTCATGAGACGTGCATCTAACTCGTCGCCAGAATGTACACATTTATTAAGTTCTATTATTTCCAGGTCTAGTTTTTGGACGGCAGTAACTAGTTCTTCATACTTAGAAGAACATACTTCACGACTAGTCTCTGCCTCATTATAATCAGCAAACCATTCTTCGGCTGTTTGTCCTTCGTATTTTCCAATACTGCATCCTGATAAAACAAAACTGGCAATTATCACAATTACGATAAACAAATTTTTCACTATGTGAATAATACCACTAGAACATTGGTGATATGTAGTCGGTATTATGATAGTTGTATTGCTTTGATAGCGTGGGTATAGCCTGAGATTGGGATAATAAGTTAATATTGATTTTTTTATTGTTGTTATTAAAACCATCGTGTCTGTGGGGTTACCTTTGTGTGGAAAGTACTGTCACATTTACGCATAAATATATTGATAATAGTTGTCACCTGTAAAAATTAAAAAAAACAACCATATGGACAAGAGTTAACACCTAATAAAGCACATATATTGGAGTAGGTGTGTTATGCAAACTCTGGAACAATCTCCATAAAACAACGATAACAATACTCTAATTCAGTGTAGGTGTAAGAAATGCCCTCATTTGAATAGCCAGGAGCATAATTGAATCTTAAGGTTGCTTTATCCCAGGCAAATTTAGTGCCAAAACCCCTTATTCTGAGTAAAATTCTTTTAGATTTCTTTGTGCTCAGTGAGTTAACCATTTTATGGTCTAAATAAAATTTAAGATGATATCTAGGTGTAGATACTGACGACCGTTTTGTTTTCATATGTCTTTGCCTGAATTAAATATTTTTTCAGCAACTTCACCGGTGACCTCTGGTTCAATTTCTGTGAATATTTTCTTTTCACCATCAAAGTCCATCAATACGGCCCCATCGCGATTATTTCTAAATTGTTCCAATATCACCAAGGTTTGTCTATTTAAATGATTGTCGGGGTAAAACTGGAGTGGTCTCCAAATTAAAAAAGCCCCATCAACGTGAGTCTTTGATGACCCTCCGTAAATGTCATCAACTGATGGTTTTGCAACAACCGTAATAGATTCATTAAAGATTTGACCCACATTACCAGATTTTGCCAAATCTCGTATTCCTTGAGGTGTCTCTTTATACGTCTGACCCCTTTTTGTATGAATAACACAAAAACAAATAACACTATGTTTTTTTGCAAATTTAATAACACTATCCAGTGCTGAATTTAACAGTTCCCAACCTTGTTTCCCGTTTATAAGATTGTTTGAAAATGTTGTCAAGTTATCAAAACAAATTATTTCAGCACCATTAGCAACAAATGACTCTGCCAAAACCAGCAAATCTTTCATTGACAACTCTCTTCCCGTTACAGGATCCTTTAAGTTTGAATAAGAAAATATTTCATTATTAATATCCAACCAATCCTCAGAATATTGACTGTTTGTATTAACCGTATCAGTTTTTTGGTTAAAATAGACACCCGCCATTCGCGTGACAAAATCATATTCAGTTAATTCGGTATCAAAATATGCAACCTTTCTACCACGACCCAGATGATAATTTACGATATTCATCAATAAAGAACTTTTTCCACACTTCGCAACGCCCGCAATTAAATATGTTGAAGCAAGTCTAAATCCTCCATTTAATACTTCATCTACCCCACTAAATCCTGAAGGTATTGATTTACTTACATCATCCAAGACAACCCTATCCTTTAATGGTAAATAATTCATTTCCCTGTTTGTCTGAACTGATAACTGCGCTTTGAAAGAGCTTTAAAGTCTAATCGGGGTATATTTTCTTTATTTATTTCTTTTGTGGGTAAAGTTTCCTTAACTAGTTGAGTATCATTTTCTTTACTGGTATCACTTTCTTTACTAGTTGATAACCATTGCCCTATGTTAGGGTTAATGCTTAATACTGAAGTCTTACCTAGTAAAGTTTCCTTAACTAGTATCATTTTATTAACTAGTTGAGCGGTCTGTTTTGTTACTGTGGGTCTAGATTTATGTGTTTTATTCATTAACCAACTAATGCTAATTTTGTCACTAATTTTATGGAACCCATAAGTCTGCCTCATTACAAGCAATACAATAGAAATTTCAGAGCCACTCAAACCGAGTACAACTATCTTTTCCAGTTGTTCATTAGGAATTTGTGTATATTTTATATTTAATGTTTCTTTGTTCATATTATATTAAGAACTTTGGTACAAACGAGACTTCATTTCATTAATTGTTTCAATCAAATCACGGGCTTCCAGCTTAACCCCGTCGCGGTCCCAATATCGCTTTAACAATTGGTCAGCCACACCATCATTATCACTAAAAACAAAATCAAAATACTTGGTGCCTTGTTTCTCCAGCCGTAGCAAAGAGAAATTCATTGTTCTCAATACACAAGCAGAATAAAAATCATTTGTACGAAATTCCATGGATATCTTTAACTATTAAATTCTCATTTTGCATTAAGAAGTCACCAACAAATTGACATATGTTTTTGACAATAGTTCTTTTCAAACATGGAGTAATATTACTAGTTACAATCATTTGTTCCATCCCTTTGGCCAATATTTTGTAAGATGTTTAAAGTATTCCTCCGACCTCAATATTTCACCAACAGACACGGGTGTATTTAATTCATCAATTTGACGACCCGCACCGTCAAGTTTTTTATGTAAAAGTATTTTATTTCTTTCCATGTCATAGATTAAAACAACTGACAAATAGAGTAACTAAAAAAAATCAAACATCTTTCGGCGAACTTTATACAAAGTTGTCTAATGACTAAACACCCTATCAAAATACTGTTTTTCTTCAGATAAAAGAATTGATATGTCTGTAGTTGTTTTGGGAAACCAACTTAGGTTATTGTTATAAGAATCTTCAAATAAACAATCATGTGTATTCAAAAGCTTAATATCATTTAAAATAACTTGAACTGATTCTCCAAGTTCTT
>JAHFKH010000013.1 GCA_023245435.1 Candidatus Shapirobacteria bacterium
TGGTGCTACTTGGACAAATAAGGCAAATGTTGACATTACTTCTGGAACACCTTTGGCAGGAACTAAGTTAGTGGCTAATGGTTGGTTAACGTCGGGAGCAACAACCAGATATGTAGTTCAATATACTGATTCGGCGGGAAATGGGATTAGCTGGTATGCTGGGTTGGGTAATTCTGCTCCAGCAGTTCAAGCTGACTATGTTACAGCTAATTTAATTGGGTATCCTAAAAAATGGATTGAAATTCAACAAAATCCAAAAGATAAAAGCCAACTAATGTCAGTTATTTCGGATACAAATTCCGATTTATTTGCCAGAAGATTGGTAATGAATGCTGCTGCATCGTTTACTTGGAGTGAAGCCGATGGTGGAACGGCTTTGGAAATTAATTTGGGTAATAATACGGTTAAACCTTTTGGATTTGCGTGGAATATATTTTAATATGAAAAAACAATCTGGATTAACATTAATCGAAATAATAATTTATGTAGCGATTGTAGGCCTAATGTCGACTGCGTTGACAATGATGATGATCAATATTATGCAATTAAAATCTAAATCGATGGCGATGCAAGAAGTTAATAGTTCACTTAGATTTATTGTAGATAAAATTAATTTTGAAATAAAAAATGCTAAAACTTTGGGAACAATTTCGGCGAGTAGTATTGCAACCGATAGAGCAAGTTTTAGTTTAACTGCTGGTAATATAGTGATGATGGTAGGGGGGACAGTGGCAAATTTAAATAGTAATTTGGTCAATATTTCGGCGTTTACAGTTACCAATTTATCAAGCGGAGACAGTAAGACAGTGAATATAAATTATGCAATAACAGGAAATTATATTAATCCTGGTGGTAGAAGCCAATTTACATATTCAACAACTGTTGATGGAGGTGCGGAGGTGCGATCAAAATGAAAGGCATGGCGGCAATAGTGTCAGTAATTGTCTTGGGAGCGGTATTAATTTTAGTAGGGGCAATGATGTCATTGTCGTCGATTAATGAGGGACAAATATCACTGGAATCACAAAAACGAGATATATCCCAAGGTTTAGTTGAATCTTGTGTTGAAGAGGGTTTGATTAATATAAATAAAAACAATACTTTACCGGCAATAATTACGACAAATTTTGGCACATGTCCGGTGACTATTAATAGCCAAACTGGGGTAAGTTGGGATTTTACGGTTAGTTCGAGTGTTAATGTAAAATTAAATCGTGGAGGATTTGTCACAATTGGTGGGTGGCAAGAGCAATAAAATCTGCTATCCTTAAATTTGAATATGGCAAAAAATAAGGTTATCTATTGGCACCGATTGGGTTTGAAGGTATATGAGGTTGAAGATAAAAAAGCAAGTTTGTTGCGTGATATTGAAACAACTGATTTGACCGAAATTCAGGAACATTTAAATTTTTTGAAAAATAGTGAAGTTTGTTTATTGTTGTCAGATGCAATGGCATATTTATTTAAAAGTGTATTAGATAGTACCGAGGTAATTAATGATGGATTTAGGGAGAGGTTGTTGCAAATTGTAAAAACCGATATACCGGAGGATTTTTCAAATTTTTCTTGGGATTATAAAATTATTGAAAATGAAGGTCAAAAAAGTGTTTTAATATTTGCGCCGATTGCTGATATTCAAAATAAAATTAATGAGTTATCAAAAAATTTGGGGATAAAATTTGAAGTGATTGAACCTGAATCAATTGCGGCGGAAAGAGATCCAAACCCGATTGTGGGAATTGTTTTGAAAAATGATGTCAAAGGAAAAGATGAAGAAGTGTTAAATATTGTGGTGGATGGAAAACCGGAAAAACATAATAATTTTGAAAAAATATTTTTGGCTGGGGTGGTGATAGTTATATTTGTCTTAATAAATTATTTTTTGTACACAAAATTTTTTGGTAAAAAAATAGAAGTAAAAAAAGTGGAGAATGTGGCAACACCAACAATTGTACCGACTCCAACTATGGTCAGTATTAGTTTTGAAAATTTAAATGTGGTGGTGCAAAATGGGACAAAGATAGCCGGCAAAGCCGGCAAAATTGTTGAAAAGTTAAAAGCTATCGGGATTGTCAACGCGACAGCGGGAAATGCGGATAATACAAACTATACTGAAAGTAAGGTTTATTTTAAAAGTGAAGAAATAAAAACAATCGCATTGGAAAAATTATTGGGGGTAGTTTTGATTAGTGAAGCAAACATCTTAGTTGACAATACCATAGAAAATGATGTTAAATTAATATTAGGAGTTAATTAATAATTTAAAATAAAATGAAAAAACAAAGGGCATTTACCCTAATCGAATTATTAGTGGTTATTGGAATCATTGCGGCATTGACAACAGTGGTGTTTGTGGCTTTGGATCCGGCGACTCGTTTTAAAGCCGCTCGTAATGCCAGACGTACAACTGATGCTGATACTATTTTGGCGGCAGTTCAACAATATGTGGTGGATACGGGTGGATCATTGCCAAACGGTATGGTGGGAACAACTATTTATCAAATTGGATCGTGTGGTTCTGGTGGAGCAACTAATTGTCCTGGTGCAGCGGCAGCTTGTATAGATATTGGAGCAACTTTATCATCAAATAAATATTTGAAAAACAATCCAATTGATCCAAATGGAACAGCGGCCACAACTGGTTATTCGGTGACAAAAGATGCAAATAATTTGTTCACAGTCAATGCGTGTTTGGCTGAAGGAACTACAATTGCAGTATCAAGATAAAAAGTAAAAATCACTCCCTACCCCCTCTTTGACTAAAGAGGGGGTTTGTGTTGTAAAATGACGGATGATAAAAATTGATGACTACCTGCCCGCAGGTGCTAAAGCACCAGCTTTTGCAGGCGGGTGATTATGAATTAAAATTAACTATGGTTAACATTAATGATTACGATTACAACTTGCCCACAGAATTAATTGCTCAAGAGCCGGTTTTGAAACGTGATGAGTGTAGATTGTTGGTGGTAAATGAAAATGGAAAAATAGAACATAAACATTTTTTTGATATAGTTGATTATTTAACTGATAATGATGTTTTGGTGGTAAACAGGAGTAAAGTTTTTAAGGCACGGTTGCTAGGACATAAAGATGGGGGTGGAAGTGCTGAGGTATTGCTTTTGGAAAAAATTAAAAATAATAGATGGAAAGCGTTGGGTAAAAATTTAAAAGAGGGACAAAAAATTAATTTTGATAATAAATATTTTGGGAAAATTGTAAAACGAGAGGGGAGTGAAGTTGAAGTGGAACTAAATTTTAATGAGGAAATAATTGAGCAAATTGGAATCACACCTTTGCCTCCATATATTAAAACTAAAAAAGATTTTTCCAAAGAATATCAGACGGTGTATGCAAGGGAAGTGGGGAGTAGTGCGGCGCCAACGGCGGGCTTACATTTTACTAATGAATTAAAAAATAAACTTATAAATAAGGGAGTAAAATGGGAAGAAGTAGTGTTGCATGTCGGTTTGGGAACTTTTTTAAAAGTCGAGCAAAAAAATATTGATGAGAAAAAATTACATAGTGAATATTTTGAAATTGATGACGGAACATGGCAGAGGTTGAAACAATATAAGGCAGAGGGAAAACGGATTGTTGCGGTAGGGACAACAGCGTTGAGGGCTTTGGAGACAGGGAAACAGTTGGGATATACCAATATTTTTATATACCCACCGTATAAGTTTAAAATGGTTGATAGTTTGATTACCAATTTTCATTTACCAAAAACATCGCTTTTGATGCTAATTTCGGCATTATTGAGAGATAGAGATTGGAAAAAGATATATGCCGAGGCGATAAAGGAGAAATATCGTTTTTTCTCCTTTGGTGACGCGATGTTTGTGTTATAATCATAGGCTTAATTAATTATTTATTTTATTCACTTAAGCTCCTGGGCGAAAGCCTGTGTAAGAATAATAAGGAGAAAAACGTATGCCAAAAGCTAACAAAAGTTTAGTTAAAAAAGCCCTGGGGGCTCAAAAAAAAGTTATTAAGGTTGAAGAGAAAAAGGTTGATGTGATGAAGGAAGTGGTGGCCAAGAAGTATGAATTGTCGGTTGATTTGAAAGATTTGCTGGATGCTGGTTGTCATTTGGGTCACAAAATTTCGAAAACTAACCCAAAATCAAAAGAAAATATTTATAAAGCCATGGATGGAATTCAAATCGTAGATTTGACCAAAACCATCATTAAATTAGATGAAGCCTGTAATTTTGTACATTCGGCAGTAAAATCGGGTAAAACCATTGCTTTTTTGGGAACCAAACGACAAGCTCGAGAAGTAGTGCGTCGAGTAGCCACTGAAGCTGGCATTCCTTTTGTCACCGATCGATGGTTGGGAGGAACAGTCAGTAACTGGGGCGAAATTAAGAAAAATATCCGTCGATTAAATGATATCAATGCGGGAATGAAGGCCAATAAATATGCCACCATGTCCAAAAAAGATATGTCACTTTTGAAAAAAGAAGTAGGACGATTGAACAAAATGGTGGGGGGATTGACTACTGTGGAAAAGCTATTTGATATCATTTTTGTGGTTGATGCTGGATTTGAAAAATCAGCTATAAAAGAATGTATGGATAAGGGAATAAAAGTCGTAGCAATTGTGGATACTGATAGCAATCCTGAAAAAGTCGATTTTGCAATCCCGGCTAATGACGACAATGTCAAAAGTATTTCTTTGATTGTCGAAGAAATTGGTAAAGCAGTTAAAACAGGACAAATAAAATAAAATCTACCCCCGACCCCTCCTTTGACTAAAGGAGGGGAGAGGATTTTTTTATATATTGATTTAATAATTTATTAAAATAAATATGGATAATAAACAAATAATTGATTTAGTCAAAAAAATTCGAGGAGAAACTAGTTATTCGATTGGGGAAATTAAAATTGCGGTAGAAAAAGCAGAGGGTGATGAAAAAAAAGCTAAATTAATACTTAAAGAACTAGGTTATAAACAATTGGAAAAAAGGGCGGAAAAAGAAGTTCACCAGGGACGAGTCGCTACTTATACCCACAGTACAGGTAAAATTGGAGTTATGGTTGAACTACTTTGTGAAACTGATTTTGTGGCAAAAAATGAAGAATTTTTGTCGGTCTGTCGTGAATTGTGTTTACAAGTGGCGGCGATGGATCCAAAAGATGCCGATGAATTATTGGAAATGGAATATGTCAAAGATCCCAGTGTCAAAATAAAAGATATGGTTTCGGGTTTGGCGGGTAAGTTTGGGGAAAATGTAAAGATTGGAAGAATTTGTCGATACGAAATTTAAACCCCTCCGCAAATATTTTATATTTTATAATGGTTCGAATATTTTGTTAAAATAACATATGATAAATTTTTCTGATGTAAATGTGCGGATGACAAAAATAGGGGATTTGTTTTTGAATGATATTGGATCAATACGAACTGGACGGGCAACACCGGGGTTAATTGAAAATATAGTGGTGACAATTTATGGTGGGCAAAAAATGCGATTGATTGAAATTGGATCAATTTCGGTACCTGATGTGCGAACAATAACTTTTCAACCTTGGGACTCGACTATAATTCGCGAAATTGCCAACGGTATTTCGGCGGCCAATATTGGAATGACGCCGACGGTTGATGGTAATTTAATTAGGTTGGCACTGCCAATGATGACAGTGGAACAACGTGAAGATTATATCCGATTGTTGGGTCGAAAATTGGAGGGAGCCCGGGGAATGTTACGTGATGCCCGAGCCGATTTTAGAAAAAAAATGATTGATGCTAAAAATGATAAATTAATTTCCGAGGATGAGGCCAAAAAAGATGAAGTAGAATTGCAAAAAGTAACTGATTTATATATGGCAAAGTTAGAGGAAATGAGTAAGAAAAAAGAATTGGAGATAAGGGCGTAAATATGGATATATTAATTTTTGTAATTGCTTTATCAGTTTTGGTATTAGTTCATGAGTTTGGACATTTTTTTGCCGCCAAAATTACTGGGGTGAGGGTCGAAGAATTTGGATTGGGTTTACCCCCAAAAATTTTTGGAAAAAAGTTGTGGGGAACTGAGTGGTCACTTAATTGGTTACCAATTGGGGGTTTTTGTAAATTGTACGGGGAAAATGATGAAGAAAAGGAAAAATTTGCATTTAATAATAAAAATCCCTGGCAAAAAGGCTTGATTGTATTGGGTGGGGTGTTTATGAATATGGTGTTGGCAATTACAATTTTTGCGGTGGTTTACACAATTTTGGGAATACCCACTGAAACTGATCGAGTTAAAATAATTGGAGTAGCCAAAAATAGCCCGGCCGAAATTG
This sequence comes from Candidatus Shapirobacteria bacterium, assembly GCA_023245435.1. Taxonomy (GTDB): domain Bacteria; phylum Patescibacteriota; class Microgenomatia; order UBA12405; family UBA12405; genus UBA12158. The sequence goes on from JAHFKH010000013.1 coordinate 6,288, forward strand.
CTGGATTAAAAGTTGACGATTGGGTGCAAAAAGTAAATGGGGTAGAAATTAAAAAAGGGAATGAATTAATAAACGAAGTGGGAAAATATAAAGGTAAAAAAATAAAATTAACTATTTTTGAAAATAATAAAATAATTGAAAAAGAAATGTTGGTGCGGGACAACCCACCAGCAGGGGAAGGCTCACTAGGGGTAGTGATATCGAATACCGAAATGACGCCAATTCGATGGTGGGAATTTTATAAAGGAATTGGGGCTGGGTTTAAAGAGGCCTATTTTTGGGGCAAAATTATACTTGATGGAGTAACAAAAATGGTAGGTGGGTTGTTTGTGGGACAAGTACCAAAAGATGTGACCGGACCAATTGGAATGTTTAATGCAACTAGTAGTATTCGGATGAATCAGGGGTTTTTGGCGGTGATTCATTTTTTTGGAGTAGTGTCGGTCAATTTGGCAGTGGTTAATGTTTTGCCATTTCCGGCTTTGGATGGAGGGAGAATTATTTTTGTAATTTATGAATTAATTTTTAGAAAAAAAGCTAATCAAAAATTTGAGACATTGGTTAATAATTTGGGGATGGTAATTTTGTTATCGATGATTGTCTTGATTTCGGCCGGGGATGTCATGAGATTATTTAAATAATTAAAAATTACGAATTACGAATTACGAATTACGAAAAAAAATTTATTGTGTAATTTCGATAATTATGGCACTGTTGGGAGATAGATAAATATTTTCGGTTAGGGTGGGAGTATTGATAGTGACTTTTTTGCTAGTGGTTGTCCCCATATATTTTTTGGTAGTAACAGTGTAGCTACCAGGTTTTAAACCTTTAAAAGAAACAGGAAAAGTTTCGGTGTGATTGGAATTTTGATCGTAGTTAACAATTAAACTTTGGTATTTGGAACCGTTTTTGGATGATAAAGAAGTAACCCAAGTGCCATCACCAGAAGAGGGAAGAAGTTGACCACCGACCATTTCGTTTAAAAATTTTAAGGCGTAATAACGGGGTTTGGGGGTACCCGAGTGGGTAATTAACCCCCAACCCGAGCTTTTGTCGGACCGTGGATTGGGCCCGTCAACTGGTTCAAAGGAAAAAATACGATGAATTTTGCCCGATAATTGGGTAACAACCGACATTAGGTGAACTCCGCTTTGAGTGCCATCATACCAAACGTCGGGCTCGGGATTGGGACCTATTTCGGTAATTAAACGTTCAATATTAAAATATTGGGGATAGTCGGAAAGAATTTTATTTAAACTTTCAAAATCAGCCAAATAATCGGCAGGATTTTTACTGTATTTGTGCCAGGAAATAAAATCGAGACGAATACCAGATTTGGCGGTAGAGGCAAATAAAGATTTGATCCAATTGGAATAGTAGGCAGTAATGGCGGGACCACCAACTTTATAATTGGCTGATCCGGCGCCATCGACGATGGCCCGAGCAGTGTTGTGATAAAGAGTAATGTAATTTGGATCGCGATTATATTTCCAACCGCCAAATAAATCAGGTTCGTTCCAAACTTCGTAATAAATTCCCCCAATATTTTTTTCAACAGAATAATGTTTGGCAGTGGCTTTGACCAAGTTGTACCATTGATTCCAGTCGGCGGGTGGTTTGGAATCGGGAGTGTAAGAAACCGACAACATGGGTTTGGCACCAGTGGCCAAAATTGAATTAACAACTCCATCTAGTTGCGAAAAATTGTAATTACCATTACCTTGATCGACTTTATAAAAATCAAAAATATGATCGACGCGAATTAATTTGGGAGATAATGCTTTTATTTGCCCTATGACAGGCTTGATCATATCGACTGGTTCTTCGCCACCTTGGGATAAATTTTGCCACAGGGTAGAAGGAACTGGGACGCCAGGGTTTTGAGTGTCAATAATTATATTGGCAGGGGTGCCGGCGGCTCCTTTGCGTAAATCGATTATTTGTTTGGTGGCGAGAACTAAAATGGGCAATATTAATAATAGTATAAAGGGTAAAAGTTTTTGAAACTTCATAATTAATAATAGCAATATTTTTGATACATTGACGATAGTTTTGATAAATGTTTTACTTATTTATGAATAAAAGCTTGAAATTTTCGTATGGGTTAGCCCAAATCCCTTTAATGATTATTTTGCTTTTAATGGCAATTGCCGTACCTGTGGCCACAAAATTGGTACAACAAAATCAAGATACGAGAAACCAAGCGGCTGGGGCGTGTGTATCAGCGGGTGGATCTGTTGGTCTCGGAATGTCTTGTTGTCCTGGTTTAAATAGAACAAATTGTAAAGGTAGTGGATCATTTTATTCTTGTACCTGTTCTGCTGCTGCTGCGTCAACCCCAAAACCTGATAAGTATCAAGGCTGTGCTTGTGGAGCTGATGGTAATTATTGGGGAAGTACTTGTGACTTTGTAGGTACTTCTTGTGTGAAGCCAACTGCAAAACCAACCGTACAGCCACCTTATATTTGTTGTGCAAATTATACTTCATCTGCATTTGAACATGATAATGTTTGGGCGAGCGGTAAATGTCCTTCAAATAGGTATGAAGTTGCTGATGTTGATTGTACTATGGGTAGTGGTTTGCCAAAACCAACTTTAATACCGTCACCAACAACAGTACTTGTTAGATGTAGTCAAATGGTTGTGATAATGAGGGTCAAATAATTTCATGTGATTGGGTGGCGGCTGTTAACTATATGAAAAAGGGAACAAATACTTGTATTAAAAATGAATCAGGATGTTTAACTTGGCGTGGATGTAGTGCAGCGGTGCTTCCAACTACTACACCAAATTTGTCTCCAACTATAAAAGCACCAAATTGTGGTTCTAATGACAATAGTGAAAGTGGTTGTAATTGGACTTCGGGTTGTATGTTTTCTGGTGGTAAATGTATAGCAAAACCGGTTGTTCCAACAATCAAAGTTACGGCTACTCCAACACCAATTGTAAATCCATTAAAATGTAGTCCTGCCTGTCCAAGCAATTCATCTTGTACATATAATGGATTTTCAGGTAATTATAGTTGTATTACAAAAGTACCGACTACGGGAGCAGGGGCAACAGGAATTTGTGATAATAGTAAATGTTTTGGTACTTCTTCGTGTTATCAAGGAAAATGTACTGGGCCAGATGATGTTTGTTTGCAAAAATATGGAAATAATTGTAGTGCAGGTAAAAATGCTGATGGTAAAGTTGTTTGCTATTGTCCTGATCCAGTTTCCACTGTAGATCATTTTGGATATTTTATACAATATAATTTTCCTGATGGATATACACCAAAACCCAATTATGTGGCACCAACTGTATCAAAGAAGGTGAGTAATCCTGATAGTACTGGTGGTTATGGAACTGGGGGACAGACAGGGCCAGCGTGTAGTTCAAATGCCAATCCTCCGGCAGAAGTTTGTACTTCAAGTCGATTGAGTGTCGCTCCATTATGTTTGAGTGGTCATTGGGATTATGATGTTCAATTATGTATTGTTAAAAACAGAGTTGAAACTTGTGGTGGGCAAAACTATTGTTGTCCGGCAGTCAATGGATCATGGACAACTGATATGTCCAAATGTCCTGGAGCAGTAACAACAACAGGTTGTTCGACAAAATATTATTTTAGTACTACCTCAAATAGTTGTGTTCAAACAGCTAGTAAATATAATGCAACTCTAAATGATTGTAGTAATTTAACAACAACTTGTGCCGCTAATTTAGCCGCTTATGCTCCAAATTCGACTGGGGTTTGTTATAACAGTTTGACCGAATGTCAAAATGCTGGTGGAGGAAGTACGAGTGGGACTCCAATATTAAATTATAAAGTGGCTTTTGGGGGAGTGAAGCCAAGTAGTTCTCAGTGTGTGGTAGATTGGCCTTTACAATTTATAGTACTTAGTGGTGGTGAAAGTAAAGTATATTCTGATGTAATTCCTTCAACTAAAACCGATATGGGTAGTTATTTGCAATTTTCGGGAAGTTTGGTATTAACTGGATTTACCAAAACAAATAATGTAGCAGTCTTTATAAAAGGACCTAAACATTTGCAAATGAAATATGGAATCAACAATCAAACTGAATCATATAATCAAGCCGGTGGTCAAATAACTTTGGCAACAACGGCTGCGGCTAGCCCAATTTATGATTTTACTGGTTATCCCATAATCCCGGGTGATGTGGTGGGAGTTGATTCGGAAGATCAAGATGGTTGGGTTAATGGAGTTGATTTCTCTTTTGTAAAATCAAAATCTTTGGTTCATGAAACTGTAACCGAAGGTGGATATTTAAAAGGCGATCTTGATGGTAACTGTCAGGTTAATTCTAATGACGTTAATTTGTTAAAAATTTCCTTGCAAGAGAAACAAGGGCAACTATATTAATAATATGAAAGAAAAAATAATCAAAATTTTGATTCCCGTGATTGCAGTGTTAGTAATAGCAGAAAGTTTGGTATTGTTATCAAAATCATTGGCACCAAAAACAGGACCAGTTCAATTGCCACAATCGACCAAACAGCCGGTAACTTTAAAATGGGATATGGCGACTACTAGCCTTAAAACAGGCATAACTTCAGAAGTACCATTGATAATTACCTCCGATAAAGATGTATCAATTGATGCGGTTGATTTGTATATTAAATATGATCCGAGTATGGTGACGGTGTCAGACGCAGTAACTGGTAAAACATTTGTAACGCCCAGTTTTAAAAAGGTAAGTCAAGGAAAAGGAATGGTGGTAATTAATTATTTGGTATCCGATGCGGCTGGTTTTAAATTAAAAGCCGGTCAATCAATTGAATTAGTTAGATTAAAAGTAAATTATATAAAACAAGGGTCAACTCAATTTAGTTTGGGTGAGGGGACTTTGGTAGTTGAAAATGCAACCGCGAAAGTGTTACCTTTTAATAACGATAAATTAGTTATTAATGTTTCCCGATAATAATGAACAAAATCCGCCCAATTGTATTTGCTTTTTTAACCCTACTGATAGTTTCTTCTGTCAAGGCGGCAGAAGCAGGTCCAATGTTAAAATTATCAACTCCTAGTGAAACCCCTGTAAACGGTTCAACATTTAAAGTAACTGTTGGAGTCGATTCAGGTACAGCCAAATCAATGGCGGTTGATGCGTTTTTGACTTTTGATTCAACTAAATTAGAAGTGGTTTCAATTGATGCGGCAGCAACTCCTGCTTTTACAAATTCAATGGGAAAGAATATTTATAATTCGACAGGTAAATTTGATATGTCTTTTAATCCTTCGGGTGATTCAGTTTTAAGTGATTCAACCGTAATTAAGGGTGATTTAGCAGTAATAACATTTAGAGCTAAAGGTACAGGGACGGCAACTGTCAATTTTACTTGTACAGCTGGATCGACAATTGATACAAATATATTTGATACTACTGGTAATGATGTAATTGATTGTGCCAGTAATCAAAATGGTAGTTATACAATTGGGGCTGGCTCGGGACCGACATCTACGCCAGTAGTTAATAGTGTGACTTCAGCTCCTGGGGAATTACCACGAACCGGAAACGTTGAAACTACAATTGGGTTAATGATTTTTGGATTAGTTGGTGCCCTAGCTGGGGTAGCCTTGAGATGGTTATGAACAACACCAAGACAGTTAAAACTGTCTTAATTATAGTGATTTTATTGTTAGTCGGTGTGTTGGGTGTTTTGGGCGTAAATACGGCAAAAACTTATATTGGAGGGGCCTCGGCTGATACTCAACCCAAAAATGTTTTGGCCAGTCCTAATGTTGATGGTAAAACAGCCACAATTACTTGGTCATCTGATAAGGCGACAATTGGAGTAGTGGAATATGGAACAAGCCCAGCGGCTTTGTTGTTACGAGCACCAGAATCGGAATCGGTAATTTCGCACAATGTGGTTTTGTCACCCTTAAAACCGGGAATTAATTATTATTTTAGAATTCGGGTGGGTGAGGAAGTGTTTGATAACAATGGAATACCTTATTCTTTTAAATCAAAAATGCCTGAAGTGACAGTGGTGCCTACGATGGCTGTTGTACCAACGGTGGCGTCGTCAAATCCTGTTCCAACTGGATGTATAAAGGGAACAGATACTATGGCATATATTAACTGTTTACGAGGAAAACCGATGCCGGCAGTAACAGCGGCGAATGAAAGATGTCCGGCTAATGTTGATTTTAATAAAGATGGGGTCATAAACAGTTTGGACAAGATAAAGTGTTTACAAAGTAACTAATTACCGATACAATAGGGAATTAAAAAAGGAGGTGTTTTATTTTGGCTATCGTAGTAAAAAGAAATAAAGGAGAAACAAAAGACGATATAATAGGCAAATTTCGTAGATTATGTCTTGAAGAAGATATAACTGAAGAAATTAAAAAACGGGTGGCTTATAGCAAACCGTCTGAATTAAGGTATGCAATTAAAAAAGTAGTTTTGTGGCGAGAAAAATGTCGTCGCAGATCTAAAAAAATGAGAATTCATGTTGCGAAATAAAATAAAAATAGAAGCTGATGAGGCTTTAAAGTCGGGTGATTCGAAAAAAGTGGGGGCATTGAGATACTTGATATCAATTATTGATAAAAAAGGATTGACAATGCCCCCTGATTCGATGACGGAAAAAGACGAATTGGCGGTTTTGCAAAAAGAATTAAAAAATAAACAAGAAGCTCGGGAAATGTTTGCCAAGGCGGGGAGAGCTGATTTGGTGGCGGAACAAGATTATGAAATTGAAATATTAAAAAAATATTTGCCTGAAGCGATGAGTGAATCTGAATTGGAAAAAATAGTTGATGAAGTAATGCAAACAGAAACTATTTTTGGAAATATTATGAGGGGAGTAAGTCAAAAAGTAGCTGGCCGAGTTGATGGAGGAGTAATTGCGCAAATTGTAAAGTCAAAACTAGCGTGATATTAATCAAACATCCTAAAAATTGGGGTTTGTCAGAAGATAAAGTGTTAAAGTTGGCAAAAAAGGCTTTGGAACATTTTGACTATGTTGAAAAAGAAGTGGAATTGAGTATTTATTTTGTGGGCAAAAATAAAGCCAAAAAATTAAATTTAGATTATCGACAAAAGAGTTATATCCCCCAAGTGTTGGGGTTTCCGATGTCAAAAGAAAAAGATGTTGATGGATTGATACATTTGGGAGATATTGTAATTTGTACCCAAAAAATAAAATATGAAAGTAAATTTTTGAAACAAAGTATTGATAAGGTTTTGGAAGCATGGCTAATTCATGGGGTGGAAAATTTGATCAAATAATATAGAATGGTTTGATGTCAGTTTTTCATTTAAAATATCGACCACAAAAAATATCGGAATTGGATTTGCCTGAGGTTTCGCAAAAATTGATAAATATTTTGGAATCAAAAGACATGCCCCAGTCGTGGTTGTTTGCTGGACCAAAGGGTTCGGGTAAAACTTCGGCGGCGCGAATTTTGGCCAAGGCTATAAATTGTTTAAAGCCGGATGGAGTGGAACCTTGTGATAAATGTAAAAATTGTTTGGAAATCGCTCGGGGTAATTCTCTTGACATTATCGAAATAGATGGAGCGTCAAACAGGGGGGTGGATGATATTAGAAATTTAAAAGAGAGTGCTTATTTAAGCCCGGTAAATTTAAAGAAAAAGGTGGTGATAATTGATGAAGTTCATATGTTGACCAAGGAAGCTTTTAATGCTTTGTTAAAAGTATTGGAAGAACCGCCAAAAAATTTGATATTTGTCTTGTGTACAACTGATGATAATAAAATCCCTGAGACGGTAATGTCACGATTGTGTCAATTGAGGTTTTATAAGGGTAATGAAGCGAGTTTGAAAAAGTCTTTGGATAAAATAATTAAAGGTGAAAAAATAGAAATTGATGATGAGGCGATTGATTTGTTGATTAAAAAATCAGATGGTAGTTTTCGTAATTTACAGAGAAATTTTAATGAACTTTTTTTACAAACAGGAGTAAAAATTAGTTTAAAGTCAGTCAAGGATTATTTATCGCGAAATGGTGAATATTTGGGGGCTGATTTGGAAATTGATTTGGTCGACAAAAAGGTGGAAGTTATTTTGGAAAAATTGGAAAAAATGGCTAAAGATGGCGTTAATTTTGGTGATTTGCGGGAAAAATGGTTGAATTATTTTCAAACAAAAATGTTGGCTTTTTATGGAATTGGCCAAAAAAATGATGAAGGTATAAATTTATTGGAGACAAAAAAAATTATTGAATTGTTGGTTGAAGCGGGAAGTAAAGAGAAATTGACGCAAATTGGGCAATTGCCTTTGGAAATGGTGATTGTCGATTTTTTAGGAAAAAAATCTGAAATTAACAATTACGAATTATCAATTACGAATGTAAAACCAAAAGACGAAGAAAAAATTATAGAAAAAGATATTGAGGTAGAGGTGACATCTGATGTGGAGGAGATAGCTAAACGATGGGGGGAGGTGTTAGTTGCGGTTAAACCATATAATCATTCGGTGGAGGCGTTTTTACGAGCAGCTAGACCTAAATCAATGAGCAAAGGAATATTGGTATTAGAAGTTTTTTATAAATTTCATAAAGAAAGATTGGAGGAGTCAAAAAATAGACAAATTGTATTGATTGGTTTGGAAAAAGTTTTGGGACAAAAAGTTGATTTTAAATGTGTGTTGACGGAAAATAAAATAAAAAATAATATACCAACGACCGATGTTAAAGAGATTTTTGTTTGATGATGTTAGAATAGGGAGTTAAATTATTTATTAAATTTTTTATATATGTTTGATAAAGCTAAAATGATTGCTCAGGCTTTTAAATTAAAGAAAGCAGTAGAGGCAGAAATAATTGAATATGAAGAATCGGGAATAATTATTAAGGTTTCAGGTGATCAAAAAATAAAATTTTTGTCGGTAAATGGAGTGGAAAATAGAATTTTGACTGAAGTAATCAACAAAGCCTTGAAAAAATCACAAGAAGCTGCAGCTAAAAAAATGAAAGATATGGGTGGACTTGAAGGGTTAATGTAAACATGAAGCTACCAGTTGGTTTAAATAATTTAGTAGAATTTTTGCAACGGTTGCCGGGGGTTGGTCAAAAAAATGCATTAAGAATGGCTTTTTATTTGTTGCAAACACCTGATAGTTTTAACAATGAGTTGGCAGAAACAATTTCGGAATTAAAAAAGAAAGTGTTAGTGTGTCAAGAATGTTTTTCGGTCAGCGAAGATGAAATTTGTGAAGTGTGCCAAAACAAAAATCGAAATTCTCAAATAATTTGTGTGGTAGAGCGGGCCGACGATGTGTTAACTATCGAATCGATGGGGGGATTTGAGGGGAAATATCATGTTTTGGGTGGAGCAATTAACCCGCTTAATCATATTGGTCCGGAAAATTTAAGAATAAATGAATTGCTAAATCGGGTCATAAAAAATGAGGTTTTGGAGGTAATTATGGCAACCAATTTAAGTTTGGAAGGCGAAGCCACGGCTTTGTATATAAAATCTAAATTAAATAAAAATGTAAAAGTAACGCGAATTGGAACCGGCTTGCCAATGGGGGCTGATTTGGGTTATGCTGATATGGCGACATTACAACGAGCCATGGATGGAAGAAGGGAAATTTAAAACTTAAACATCAAAACTTAAAAATTAAAATAAAAAATGGCTGGAATAGTATCTGGGTTTTTTAAAGGAATAAAATCTATTGCAGATGAGACAGCTGAAAAATCGGTTGAACATACAGGGAAAATTGCCAGTGGCATAATTACTGGAGAAAAATTATTTGGGATTGAAAAGTCGATGACTCCAGAACAAGAACAAAAAGCAAGACAATCAGATGAAATAAAAAAGAAACAAGAAGAAGAAAAAATTAAGCAAGAATATATAGGACAAGGACGTAATGTTGAACAGGAAATAGAACAGGTGAGACAAGAAAAAGAAAGAAAAAATGAAGAGGAAGAGAAATTTTTGGAGAATTTAAAAAGACAGAGGGAAGCAGAAGCAAAAGAAAGAGAGGAAATGAATTTAAATTTGTCAGGCAATTCTAAAAAAGAGGCAGCCAAACATTTGGGTCAAAAATCACGTAAAGCCCAAATGCCTGACCCGGCGTCAATGTCGGCAACAGGGGAGATGACAGGTGGTAAAATCGATTAAAGTAATTTATGCAAAAAATATTTTTATACAACACTGCTAGTCGAAAAAAAGAAGAGTTAAAACCGATTGTTGGTGGAAAAGTTGGAATATATTCTTGTGGCCCCACAGTGTATTGGAATCAACATATTGGCAATATGTACTCCTATATTTCTTGGGACGTATTAGTTCGAGTATTAAAATATTTGGGATATGAAGTAAAACAGGTAATGAATTTGACCGATGTTGGTCATTTGACCTCAGATGGTGATAGTGGTGATGACAAAATGGAAAAAGGGGCCCTGCGAGAGGGATTGTCGGTTTGGGAAATAGCAAAAAAATATGAAGAGCAATTTTTTGAAAGTGAAAAGTTATTAAATATTAATCGACCTGATGTGGTTTGTAGTGCGACTCAACATATTCCGGAACAAATTGAATTAATTAAAAAAATAGAAAAAAATGGAATGACTTACGTTATTTCTGATGGAGTATATTTTGATACTAGTAAATTTCCCGATTATGCCAAGTTTGCCAATTTAAAATTAGAAGAAATAAAAGATACTGATAGAAACGAAATTAGTAAAGAAAAAAGAAATTTGTCAGATTTTGCTTTATGGAAATTTTCACCAAAAGATGGGACTAAACGACAAATGGAGTGGGACAGTCCTTGGGGAGTTGGTTTTCCCGGTTGGCATATTGAGTGTAGCGCCATGTCAACAAAATATTTAGGAGAGGTGTTTGATATTCATACGGGAGGAATTGATCATATTCCGGTGCATCATACCAATGAAATTGCTCAGGGTTATGGGGCTTTTGGTCATCAAACCGCAAATTATTGGATACACAATGCTTTTGTGGTGGGTAAAGGGGGAACAAAAATGTCAAAATCTTTGGGCAATTTATTTTTGGCTTCGGAATTAAAAGATGTGGGAGTAAATCCGTTGGCTTATCGATATATGGTATTGAATAGTCATTATCGAAAGGGTTTGGAGTTTTCGGTTGATGGTTTGAAAGTGGCAAATATTGCTTATGAAAAGTTGGTTAGATTAATAAATGAATGGAATGATGGGGGAAAAATAAACGATAGTTATAAAAAGGAATTTGAAGAAAAAATTGCTGATGATTTGGCCATGCCTGAAGTAATGGCTTTGGTGTGGAAGTTAACTAAAGATGAAACGGTAAAAAATGAAGATAAAAAAGCAACTTTATTAGATTTTGATAAAGTTTTAGGTTTAAATTTGGGTAAATCTATTGAGGAAGTAATACCCGATGAAATATACCAATTGGCCAAAGAGAGGACTGAGGCCAAGATTGCCAAAGACTGGGCCAAAGCTGATACTTTGCGAGAAAAAATCAAAACCATGGGTTATCTTGTTGAAGATTTTAAAAATGATTGTAAAATAAGAAAGCTTGTGTTAAGCTAATTGACTTTATGAATAGTAATTTTATATATGAGGTAACGGTGGTATTTGCCCCCAAAACCGAAGAAAAAACAACTGAAACGGTTTTTTCTAAATTAGAATCAATGTGGATTGCGGCCACTTTAGATAAAAAAGACCATTTAGGATCCAAAGAACTGGCTTATCCAATTAAAGGTCACAATAAAGGTGATTTTTGGACTTTAAAAATGACAAGTGATAAAACTTTAAAATTAAATGAAGCTAATTTGTTTTTAAATCGTGAACCATCGGTTATTCGTTATTTAGTAATTAAGAAATAAAAGTATGCCAAGTAGATGTCTTAATCGGGTTATGTTAATTGGTAATTTGACTCGTGACCCCGAGTTGCGTTATACCCCAGGTAATATGGCAGTAGTCTCTTTTGGACTGGCTACCAATCGTGTTTGGATTACCAAACAAGGTGAAAAAAAGGAAGATGCTCAATTTCATCGAATTGTGGCTTGGAATAAGTTGGCGGAATTGTGTTCACAATTATTGTCTAAAGGTCGACGCATTTATGTTGAAGGTCGAATTCAATATCGTGAAATTGTTGATGCTGCCAATGTTCGCAAACAAGTATCAGAAATTATTATTGAAGATATGATTGTGTTGGATAATAAAAACTTTGCTGGGGGTGGTTATTCAAACAATAATAGTAATAATGATATGGGACAAGCTAATTTGGGACAATCTGATAATGTACCCGAGGCCGATATGCCCGTAGCAGGTGAAACAATTGAAGATGTAGTTATTCCTGATGATTTAGGAGTTGAAATTCCTACAGAATAAAAATATGAAAAAAAATAAACGCGGTAAAGATAAATTTAAAATTCCTACCAAAGGTAGGGGTAAAGAGTGTATTTTTTGTAAAGAAAAAAAATCACCGGTGTGGCAAGATTATGAAAAATTTGGTGATTTTTTGTCAACTCGAGCCAGAATTTTATCTGCTCCAATTACCGGAGTATGTATGAAACATCAACGACAATTGGCTTCAGCTGTCAAACAGGCACGACACTTGGGACTGTTGGCTTTTACGACTGCTACAGAATAAAAAAAACGTCATTGCGAGGAATCTTTGACGAAGCAATCTCTTTGGGATTTAAAAAGCCTTTGATTATTATTGCCCGAGATTACTTAATACTTGACTTAAAAAATCAAATTCGTTGTGTTGACAAAGACTTTGGATTTCATCTTTTTTTATCCAACAAAATTCATTGTGTTCGTCTGAAATTGTAACATTAGTAGAGCTTGATTCTAATAAATATGGACAAACAACCCATCGAATATCTTCTTCAACAATTTCTAATACTTTACCACTGTTTAGTATTTTTGAATTTAAATTAGCTTCTTCTAAAACTTCGCGAACAACAATTTCTTCTCCCGTTTCTTTAGTATCAAAAGTTCCTGAAATATATTCCCACTCATTAGGGCTATATCGATGATTATTATGTCTTTTCAATAACAAATATTTATTATTGTTTTTAACTACTCCTGCAACTATGGCGATTGTTTTCATACTGTATTTTAATACATTTATTTGGGGCTGTATCGATTCCAATGAGATTGCCTCGCCCCGCAGTGGCGGGGCTCGCAATGACGTATACTTATACTGTAGAATAGGTAATGAAAATTGCTTGGAGTATTAAAATACCAAAAGGAGCGAAGCTAAAAGTAAAAAATGGTCAATCAGTCTTGGAGGGTGATGTAATTTATGAATATCATCTTGATAGTATTGAAAGATTACCCTTGATGGGATGGCAAAATTTGGGGTTAGATGATCGAAAAACAGTCTTATCACAAATTTTGAAAAGAACCTTAACTAAGGGTGAATTTTTATGGAAAGGCTCATGGTTTAACAATATTAGTTTGAATTCGCCGGGAGAAGGAAAATGTAAAGGAGTGGATGAGTTTGGAAATATTGAGCTGGAAACAGAAAAGGAAGAAATTTATTTGGCACCGATATCGGCAAAAAATATAAGAGTAGAAGATGAAAAAATAATTTTTGAGTTAAGAGGAACTGAATATGAAGCAAAAGGAATTAATGAATTAAAAGGTTGGGGAGATTTTGAAGCCAGAATAGTTGACGATTTGGATTTGATTGGAAAATCACAAATAAGGCAAGTGGTAATGATTAAAGATCATTTGGAAGTGGCGATAAAAGCTGAAGCGGTGGGAGTGTCGGGTTTAATTTTGATTGATGTGCCAAAAGAAAATGAATTTGAAGACAGTGATATACCGGTAGTATCGATGGAAAAATCGGAAGCAGAAAAATTAATAAAAATAGTTGATGGTAAAAAGGCAAAAGTTTGGATAAATGCTAGTGCTGCAAAAGTATTGTTGGTGCTAGAATAGATAATGCAAAGAAAAATTAGAAACGGAGTTTTGTTGTTGGTAGTATTAATTTTGGCGGTAATTGGGTCATATCGTGTTGGTTTTAATAATGCACTTAAGGCATCAAAGGGGAGTGGAGAATTGGATTTGGGATTAATGTGGCAGGTCAAAGATAAATTGCAAAATAGTTATTTGGATAAAAGTAAAATGGTGGATAAAGATATGGTTTATGGGGCAATTGCAGGATTAGTGCAAAGCTTGGGTGATCCGTACACAGTATTTTTACCTCCCAAAGAAAATAAATCAGCCAACGAAGATTTGGCAGGCGAATTTGGAGGAGTAGGAATTCAATTGGGATATAAGGAAAAAACTTTGGCAGTAATGGCGCCTTTGCCAAAAACACCGGCGGAAAAAGCTGGTCTTAAAGCAGGGGATTTGATTTTGAAAATAGTTGATAAAGAGAAAAAAATAAATAGAGATACTTCAGGGATTGCCTTGGATGAAGCGGTTAATTTAATTCGAGGAAAATTGGGAACTGAAGTAACTTTGACAATGTATCGAGAAGGTAAAAAAGATAGTTTTGAAGTGACGATGAAACGAGAATCAATTGTCGTTCCTAGTTTGGAATTGGAAATTAAGGAAAACAAAGGTAAAAAATTTGCCTGGATAAAATTGTATAAGTTTAGTGATCAATTATATAAAGATTGGCCTGAGATGGTTGATAAAGTTATTGCCGAAAAAACTAAAGATGGGAGTAGTTTTGGAGGAATAATTTTGGATTTACGAAATAACCCGGGTGGCTTTTTACAAGCATCGGTTTTGGTAGCTTCTGATTTTATTAAAGAGGGGGTAATTGTTAAACAGGCCTCAGCCAATGGTCAAGACCAAACTTATATGGTGGAAAGAGGTCGAGGAAAATTGTTTAATGATAAATTAGTCGTTTTAATTAATGGTGGTTCGGCATCGGCGTCAGAAATTTTGGCAGGAGCATTAAAAGAATATAATCGGGCAAAGTTGGTGGGAGAAAAATCTTTTGGCAAGGGAACAGTTCAAAGCCCACAAGATTTTCCTGATGGATCGGGAATACATATTACGATAGCCAAATGGTTATTACCCAGCGGTAAAAATATTCATGGCGAGGGAGTCATGCCTGATGTTGAAGTAAAATTTATTGACAACGACAAAAAACAGGATTCTCAA
>JAHFKH010000047.1 GCA_023245435.1 Candidatus Shapirobacteria bacterium
TTGGTCCTGTGTACAAAACTTTATCAAAATCTTTTAACTCATCAACTGTAACTTCTTTATTTAATATTATTTTCCCCTTAATTCTTTTTGCCAAAGCGTCTGCAATTATTCTAAACCCACCATCAAAATATCCTAATTTAGCTGAGTTTCCTCGGGTATGAATCCGCGCCCACAACCAGGCCATGGACACTTCTTTGTATTTATCATGGAATTTTCCACGTAACAGTGGTTCCCAAATAATTTTATAAGCTTTTTCCCCACACCACTTTTTCATCCATTGATAGGCCAAAACATTTTCATATTTATGCCAATTATTATCGTACTGTAACCAAATTTTGACTAAACCTAATCTGATTTTTGAAATAATATCCAAAGGCTTAAATTTTAAAAGATCAACTGCTCCCATAAATGGGTATATTTTACCTGCACTATATATCGCCGTTTTTTCTTCATACCAATTCAATTTATCAAAAATACCCAATTCTTTGGCCAAATCAATAATATAATTATCCGTCGAAAAAATATGATGGTAGGCTTTTTCCAATGACGTATTTCCAATTTTAAATCCTCCCATCAACCCCCCAATATCATCACTTTTTTCAAAAATAGTTACATTATGTCCTTTTTGACTCAATCTATATCCCGCCACCAATCCCGTCAGTCCTGCCCCAATTATTGCAATTCTTTGTTTTTCCATAATGGTTTAGAATACAATTCATCATTGAATTAGTAATAACAAGTATATATCGAACCAACAATTATTGCATTCGTCGAATATCAACTGGATTTAATGAATAAATATCGGAAATATATTTATAATCTGTAATATATTTTAGGGTAGAATATTAAATATATGAATAATTCACTATTAAAAAATTTAAAGGTATGGTTTTTAAAAATAATGACCCGAGCAATCAGATTATTCAAGCATAGATTCTTTATTGTAATTATTTTTATTGCTTTACCTCTTTTTGGTTATTATCTAGGATACAATGCTCATGAACTAGATGCTAATGTCACTCAAGTTCAACCCGTTGTCAATATTCCAAGCCCTACACCTATACTTCAAACTACGCAAATTCCGACAGCTACGAGCCCAAAAAACTTTAGTGATATTAAGGATTTTTTTGTTCAATCTCCATTATTATCAAAAACTTCGGGGATATTTAGTTCATACGGAAAATATGCTAGACCAGTTGGGTTTTCTTCCGACATAACTGAGCTAATCAAAACATATTATCCAAAAATTAAACTATTTCAGAATGTTAATCCGCCAGCCTTTTTTCTCCGTGTTTGGAGTTATTATGGCTACTCAGTCCCAACTTGGACAGACCAAGAGCAGTATGTTTCTGTCAACGACGGCAAGACAACCTTATTCGCAGATATTGGAATCAGAGGAGATGACAATTATACTAAACTTACCTACGCTAACTTAAAGAAAGAATTTGGCAATATAATGGATTCAAACAATAAATATAGTTCAAAAAGTACTGTTTTCACCGCCAATGGCAATGCAGTTATTATCGGTTGGAAACCTACGTACTTAGGACGAAATGGAGTCGACGATCATCCTTCACTGTTGGCAACAATATATCTTTATATTCCAAACAGTAATGAGTCAAATGCAGTACAACTATTAGTTAGTCTACCGTCATATCTAGAGTTTGGTGGAATGATGTCGGATAATCTCACTTCCACGTCAAAGGATGTTGTCAGATATCAGGAAATTATCGATTCGTATTTTGAAGTCGTAACCGATATTTTTAATAACATCAAGAATACATCTAATTTAGCTCAATAATTCACTATTACACATCCTTACTCCCGTTGAATATAAGAAAAATCAATCAATGTTTCGTACATTTTGAAATTTCTCATTGTAGAATTCAACACCAATCCCGTTAACCCAGCGCCAATTATTGCAATTTTCATATTACAGTAAGTTTAAATGATCTAGTGCTAAATATCCGACTTCAATGTCACACAACTGTCCACTTCGTAAATGTTGCCTAAATTCGGCAATATCCATTAATACAATTTCACACTCCTCATCAACTTCTGCCCATTTGGGTTCAGATACTTTTACACAATTTCTCGCCACAAAACAATTTCTAATACAATTAGAATACCCATCATCAACCGATTGAACTACAAGTTCAAAATCTCCAGTATATCCCGTTTCTTCCAGTAATTCTCTCTTTGCAGCATCAAGTGGATTTTCATTTTTGTTTAACATTCCTGCAGGTAGATCTTTCAACACTTTTTCCGGACCCGGTCTAAACACTTCCTCTAAAATTACTTTATTTTCAGGTGTTAATGCAAGAATATTTACCGTCTGTCCTTCATCTTTCAAATCATATTCGGCCTCGGTGCCATTTAATAATCGAAACTTTCTGTGTATCATTTTTCTCCATCCAGCTTTAAAATTTACATCCTCACCAACTTTTTTCCAAGCAAGTACTTTATTCATTGCAAATATTATACAGATAAATTGATTAGTTAATTAACTAAATGTTAAATGATTTAATTTTTTTATATTCGTGTTATCATAATTCACTTAAAAGAGGGATTTTTTCCGTCTTTAATTAATTATTTTTTATATTTTCAATTCGTAATTCGTAATTGACAATTTTTAATTGAATCTATGGCCGACGCTATTCAAATCACAAAAAAACGAACTGTTCCTATGGACAAAGTCCGAAACATAGGTATTATTGCTCATATTGATGGAGGTAAAACCACCACCACCGAACGTCTTTTGTTTTATACTGGAAAAATTCACAAAATTGGATCTGTCGACGAAGGAACCACCACCACCGACTCCATGGTCCAAGAACGTGAGCGCGGAATTACTATTCAATCTGCCTGTATTACCACCTTTTTTAAAGATCATCGTATCAATATTATTGACACTCCGGGACACGTTGACTTTACTGCCGAGGTAGAACGTTCACTTCGCGTTCTTGATGGCGCTATCATGATTTTTGATGGAAATGCCGGTGTTCAGGCTCAATCTGAAACTGTCTGGCGTCAAGCCGATAAATACGGCGTGCCTCGCATTGCTTTTGTCAATAAAATGGACAAAGTTGGTGCTTCTTTCCAAAGTACTCTTGATTCTATTACTCAAAAATTACGTTGCCCCATCGTTCCTGTAGTCTTGCCCATTGGCGAAGAACACGCTCACGTTGGCGTCATCGATTTAATGGAAATGAAAATGATTGTTTACGATAAAGATCCCGAAGGTATGGAGTTTACTGTCAAACCAGTCACCGAAGAATATTTAAAGGCTGCTACTGCCGCCCGTGCCCAAATGGTTGAAAAAATTGCTGGAGAAGACGAAAAATTAATGGA
This sequence comes from Candidatus Shapirobacteria bacterium, assembly GCA_023245435.1. Lineage (GTDB taxonomy): Bacteria > Patescibacteriota > Microgenomatia > UBA12405 > UBA12405 > UBA12158. Next base: position 3,352 of record JAHFKH010000047.1, read on the forward strand.
AAAATTTTTAAACGACCAAGATATTTCGATACCCGAACTTAAAGCTGCTTTACGTGCTGCCACTATTAAACTAAAACTTTTCCCAGTTTATTGTGGTGCTGCCTGGCGCAACAAGGGAATTCACCCAATTTTGGAAGCCATCATCGATTATTTACCCTCTCCTTTAGATCTTCCTCCAATCGAAGGTTTTGACGTTAATACAGGCGAAAAATTATTCCGCAAACCCGAAAACAGCGAACCTTTAGCGGCGCTTTTATTTAAGGTTCAAACTGACGCTCACGTTGGTACTTTATCTTACGTTCGTGTATATTCTGGGACTATTAAAACTGGTACCGAAGTTTACAACTCCACTCGTCAAAAAAGTGAGCGAATTGGTCGTTTATTATTAATGCACGCTGATAAACGTGAAGGTTTAGAAGAAGGTTATGCCGGAGAAATTATTGCCTGTATCGGACTTAAAGATTCTTTTACCGGTGATACACTTTGTGATAAAAATAACCCCATTTCCCTATCTCCAATTCAATTTCCCGAACCAGTTATTTCCCTTAGTATTGAGCCAGAAACTGCCGATGATCAGGAAAAAATGGGTCAAGCCTTAAATAAACTTTCCCAAGAAGATCCTACCTTCCGTGTTAGTTTTAACCACGAAACCGGCCAAACCATTATTGCCGGTATGGGCGAATTATATCTAGAAATTATTGTCGATCGTCTTCGACGTGAATTTGGTGTCAATGTTAAAACTGGTGCCCCCCAAGTCGCTTATCGAGAAACTATTTCAATTAATGCCGATGGTGAGGGTAAATATATTCATCAGTCTGGTGGTCACGGTCAATACGGTCACTGTAAAATTCATGTTGAACCCAAAGCTCGTGGTGAAGGTGTTGAATTTATCAACGCTGTCAAAGGTGGAGCAATTCCTAGTAATTTTATTCCCGCTATCGAAAAAGGTGTTCGTGAAACTTTAACCAAAGGTATTATTGCTGGTTATCCCTGTACTGACATCAAAATTACTGTTTATGATGGTTCCTACCACGATGTCGATTCATCTGAACAAGCCTTTAAATTAGCCGGTAATTACGCCATAAAAGACGCTTTTGGTTTAGCCAATCCTTTAGTTTTGGAACCAATTATGAAAATGGAAGTAGCTGTTCCTTCCGAATTTATGGGTACAGTTATTGGTGATTTATCATCCCGTCGAGGTCAAATTGGTGGTACCACTGATGCTTTTGGTTTTACCACCATTACTGCTACCATTCCTTTGGACAATGTCCGCGGTTACGCTACTGTTATCCGCTCACTGACTCAAGGTCGAGGTAGTTTTTACATGGAACCAAGTCACTACGACCCCGTCCCACGTGATATTCAAGAAAAGTTAACTATTAAGACTTCGACAAAATAGGAAAATCTTATTCTTGCAAACGTTGTATTCAGCTGATACAATCTTAAAGCTTTTTCGCTATAATTAATTGTTAATAAATTTTAATCTCAAAAAAATATGGCAGACACATATAAAAGAAATAAGCCCCATGTTAACGTTGGTACTATTGGTCACGTCGATCATGGTAAAACAACCTTGACTGCGGCCATTTTAAAAGTTCAAGGTAATCCAAAATCATACGCCGATATCGCCAAGGGCGGTACTGTTCGTGATGCCAGCAAAATCGTTACTATTGCTATTTCTCACGTTGAATACGAATCTGCTAATCGTCATTACGCTCACATCGACTGTCCGGGACACGCCGATTACGTCAAAAACATGATTACCGGTGCTGCTCAAATGGACGGCGCTATTCTTGTAGTTTCCGCACCAGATGGTCCAATGCCACAAACTCGTGAGCACGTTTTGTTAGCCAAACAGGTTAAC
>JAHFKH010000014.1:0-5597 GCA_023245435.1 Candidatus Shapirobacteria bacterium
TAATATGGAAGATTGTATTTTTTGCAAAATTGTCAAAGGTGAAATTCCTTGTTACAAAGTTTATGAAGATGAAAATTATTTAGGCTTTCTTGATATTATGCCTGTATCAAAAGGTCAAGTATTACTAATTCCCAAAACACACTATCGATGGACGTATGATGTTCCGAACTATGGACAATATTTTGAAGCCGCCAAAAAAATTGGTTTAGCTACAAAAACCGCCTTAAACTCAGACTATTTTTCTATTGTAACTTTTGGAAACGAGGTGCCGCACGCCCATATTTGGATAATTCCACGTGTTACAGGTGACATTCACCAAGGTAAGGGAATTGATACTACAAATCGACTTAAATTTACACCAGAAGAATTTATGGATATTCAAAATAGAATCATTCAAGAAGTTAAATGAACGAAACCAACATTGAATTACAATTAATTCAAATTAATAAAAAGTTAGACAAAATCACCAATCCATTTAAGGTGGCAGGGCTACAATTTGTCTCGGGATTATTTCATGCTTTGGGCAATCTTTTTGGCATGATAATTATTACATTAGCTCTTATTTATATTTTTTCTTATTTCAAATTAGACAAATTGCTTATTGATTATATTCAGTCAGCCATTCCCAAACCCCAAATCAATATCCAATCACCGTTTTAATTTTTTCTTGCATTTCTCACCCGATCTACTTTAGTCAAATATTTTTTTCTCAAACGTACATTTTTAGGGGTTACATCAATCAATTCATCATTTTCAATAAAATCGAGTGCTTCTTCAATACTATATTTTATGGCTGGGGCCAAGGTAATAGCATCATCATTGCCCGATGATCGCATATTGGTCAGCTGTTTACCTTTACACACATTCATTTCCAAATCACCTTCAACTGGACGCAATCCCACAATTTGACCTTCATAAATATCTTCGGTTGGTTCAACAAAAGTAATTCCTCGTTTTTGTGCCAAATCCAAACCAAACGATAAAGCTTTACCGTTTTTGTCGGCAATAATTACTCCATTTCTTACTTTTTGTACTCCATCACCTTTCGTTTCATAACCCAGTGATAAAAATGTAATTGCTACCATTCCTCGAGTGTCAGCAATTAAACGACTTCGCAGCCCCAAAGCATTACGTTCCGAAATTTTATAAATCATTTTAGTTCCATACTTTTCGTCGGTGGTCATGTCAAGCATTGTCCCTTTACGTTTACCCATTTCCGATGTCACCACACCCACGTAATCATTATCAACTACAATTGTCACTTCAGCAAAAGGTTCAAAAGTTTTACCATCAATTTCTTTATAAATAACCTCTGGTTTACCAACTTCCAAGGCATATCCTTCCCGACGTAATTTTTCAATTAATATTGCTAAGTGCAATTCACCACGACCAGCTACAATCATTCTAATACTGTCATTATGGTCAAGTTCAATTTTCATTCCCAAATTTGTTTCCATTTCTTCAGCCAATCTCTCTTTTAATTCGCGACTTGTCAAAAATTTTGCTTCTTCTTTAGCAAAAACACCTGTATTTGGTCCAAAACTGGCTTTAATTGTTGGTTCCGAAATTTCAATCGAAGGCATTGCTACTTGATAATGGGTATCAGTAATTGTTTGCCCAATTTTAATATTACTATTACCCGCCACATAAATCACTTCACCTGAAGACGCTTCGATCGCCTCGACTTTTTGGATACCTTCATTAACAAACATTTTTTCAATTTTAAAATTGCCAACTAGTTTTTGATCAGGATTTAATAGTGATACAAAATCACCCTTTTTAACTTTTCCTTGAATAATTCGACCTAATGCTAAATTACCTAAATATTCATTTTTTTCAAAAGCCGAAATTTGCATTTGAAAAGGTTTGTCAACATTAACCATCGAATTTGGTACATATTTCAAAATTGTTTCAAATAGGGGAGTGGTGTCACCAGGAGCCGACAAATCAGTTGGCATTTCGGTATAACACTTACCATCGCGACCAATGGCAAAAACTATGGGAAAATCCAAAGCATCATCATCACCAGCCAAAGTTAAAAATAAATTTTCTGCATCACGAATTACTTCAGCTACTCGTGCATCTTTTCGGTCAATTTTATTTATAACCAAAATTATTTTTAGTTTTGCTTCCAAAGCTTTTTTTAAGACAAATTTAGTTTGGGACAATGGTCCTTCAGCTGCATCGACAATCAACAAAGCCGCATCAGCCATATTCATAATTCTTTCGACTTCTCCACCAAAATCAGCATGACCCGGAGTGTCAATAATGTTTATTTTGACTCCTTTATAAACAACCGAGGTGTTTTTAGATAAAATTGTGATCCCCTTTTCTCTTTCCAAATCATTACTGTCCATAATTCGGTCACGAGTCATTTCTTCTTGATTATCACGGAAAGTATGGGTTTGTTTAAGCAAAGCATCGACCAGTGTTGTTTTGCCATGATCAACGTGGGCAATTACGGCAACATTACGAATATCAGACAGGTTAGGCATTCCTCGATTATACCAAGAAAATCAAATTATTTCTTACGGAAAAATATTTTTGATGGATTACACCAGTCAAAAGGTCCATTTGGTGTCCAATTTGGATTTGTACAGACACTTCCAGAAATATGAGTACGTAAATTTCTTTCTCTAAATGGGCAAATTCTAACTGCCACAGCAGCAGTCTTATCATCTAATTTAAAATCAAAAGCATGAATTATAACGCAACTATTTGGTTCATTATCAACATCAGTAGATATAGGCATAAGCGTATAATATCACTAAATGTTTAAAATAATAGTCCTATTGTTAGGTTTAATAGTATTTAGTTCCTGTAATCGCCGGCAAATCGTCAGTCAAATTGAAACAGCGACCGAAACAATTGTACCCAAACCAACCAAAATTTTAGAATCAGGCATTCCTGATTATTTCCTAAATAAAACCGCTTTTATTCCCCAAGCACCCGAAAAAAAATGGGATCAACCTTGGCAGGATGCTTGTGAAGAAGCCGCTATTTTAACTGTTCATTACTTCTTTGAAAATAAAACTCCCGATACCCCTACATTACTCAAAGATTATGATCTACTTTTTAAACAATCAACCACACACGATATCAATTTAGCCCAAATGTCCCAAATTGCTTCAGATTTATATGGTTATGATTCAAAAATAATTGACAATCCAAATTCTGATACTATTGAAAAATACCTGAGTCAAGGCCATATTTTAATCGCTCCTGCCAACGGCCAAATTTTATTTAAAGAAAATAAATATTTTAAAAATGGGGGACCGCTTTATCATAATTTAGTTATTCTTGGCTATGATCACGCCAAAAAACAATTTATAGTTCATGATGTTGGCACTCAGTTTGGCGCCTACTTTAAATATAGCTACTCAGTTTTACTCGAAAGCTTACACGATTTTCCCTCAACCAAAGACAAAAAAGATATAAACCAAGGTCCACCTCGTCTTTTACTTTTGCTAAAATAGAATAATGAACAAATATTTAATTATTATTTTGACAGTATTTTTATTATCATCATGCAATGATGCTAATAAAACCGAAAATATTGATATTTTAACCACTCAAGCTACTCCTACATTACAAGTTAAACCCACAAATATTATGCCAAATAATACTGATTCTCTCGTCTCCTTGACCACCAAAGATGGTCAAATTGTTATAAAGCTTTATGACAATGAAACCCCAAACACCGCCGCCAATTTTCGTTCAAAAGTTGCCAATGGTTTTTATGATGGTCTAACCTTTCATCGGGTAATTGCCGATTTCATGGCTCAAGGTGGTGACCCAACTGGTAGTGGTATGGGTGGTGGCAAACAAAAATCCGAACTAAATGACATTCCATTTAAGCGTGGTTCTTTGGGTTTAGCCAGGACTGCTGAAACTAATCAAATTAGCAACGACAGTCAATTTTTTATATGTTTTAATGACACTGGTTGTGCCCATTTAACTAGTGATTATGTAAATTTTGGAGAAGTTGTTTCTGGTTTAGAGGTGTTAGATAAAATTACTCAGGGAGACAAAATTATTAAGTTCTCAATCGTTAATAAATAATATGAAAAAAATAATCATCATCGTTCTTGTCGTTGTTGGACTGGCATTTGTCGGAAAAGCAATATTTCAAATATCACTTCCCGATTATCCCGATGACAAAGCCAATTTAATTTTATATTGGGGAAAAGGTTGCCCTCATTGTGAAAATGTTAAAAAATATGTTCGTGATAATAATTTAGATTTAAAAACAAAAATTGCCTATCGTGAGGTGTATTATGATAATGGCAATCAGGCAAAACTTGAAGAAACAGTCAAGCTCTGTCCTGAAATAGATACTACTCAAGGTATTGGCGTACCTTTAGCTTTCGACCCAAAAGAAAAGAAATGTATTTTAGGTGACGAACCAATAATAGAATGGCTAAAAAACATAAAATAAAATTTGGAACTGAATCAATAATTAGATTAGGGGTATTTATCGTCTTAATTTATTTAGCAATCGGCTTTTTAAGTAATTCAACATCTAATATAAATATTTCTTCGTTTGATCCCAAAGTTTTGGGTGATTTTTCTCCCCAAATTCAAAAAGGTCAACAATATCTTGAAAATGAAATTAATAAATATAAAAACCAAGCCTTAGATCAATTATTTCTCAAAATTCGCAGCCAATTTAAATAATTATGGATGCCATTTCACTTCAAAAACGGTTATCAGAAATAGAAGGAAAATTAAATGTCAGCGATTTATTATCTCAACAACAATCCCTAAAAACTCAATCAATCGACCCCAATTTATGGCAAGATCAAGCCAAAGCCAGTGATATTATGCAAAATTTATCAGCTATTGATAAAACCTTATCCGAACTAAATCGTTTTAAATCCGAAATTTTAAATTTAATTGAACTAACTAATTTATTAAATCAAGAACCAGACGAATCGTTGCAACACGAATTAGAAAACAATATTAATAAAATTGATATCGAACTAAGCCAATTAGAAAATCAAACCTATCTTTCAGGTAAATACGACAAAAATTTTGCAATTTTTTCTATTCATGCCGGTCAAGGTGGAACAGAGGCTATGGATTGGGCCTCTATTTTACAGCGCATGTATCTTCGTTTTTTTGATAAAAAAGGTTGGAAGTATGAAATGCTTGATATGATTATGGGCGATGAAGCCGGGATAAAATCAGTTTCATTTAAAATTAGTGCCCCCTATGCCTATGGTTATCTTTGTCGTGAAGGCGGAGTTCATCGACTTGTTCGCTTATCACCCTTTAATGCCGACCAATTACGTCAAACTTCATTTGCCAAAGTCGAAGTTTCACCCGTTATTAATGGATCAAGTGAAATAAATCCAATAAGACCCGAAGATATTGAATTTTCTGCTTATCGAGCTGGTGGTCATGGAGGTCAAAATGTGAACAAAGTTTCGACAGCAGTTCGAATTACTCACAAGCCAACCGGTCTAGTTTTTAGTTGTCAAAGTCAACGTAGCCAAGAACAAAATCGACAAGTAGCTATGGAAATGCTTGCCTCCAAATTATGGGCCATGGATCAAGAAAAATTAGCTGCCGAACAAAAAGATATCAAGGGTGCC
>JAHFKH010000014.1:5607-20792 GCA_023245435.1 Candidatus Shapirobacteria bacterium
TCACCAAATTCGTTCTTATGTCTTACATCCATACAAAATGGTCAAAGATTTACGAACTCGATATGAAACATCACTTACTACTGAGGTTTTAGATGGTGAATTAGACGGGTTTATTTCAGCCGAACTTCGACTATTATGACAAAAATAAAACTTGCAATTCTAATTATATTATATTTAATAATAATATTTTTTTTATCACTAAAAAATATTATAGCGCCTCAAAATTTTCTAATTTTGGGTTTAGACCCCAGAAACGACCTACTCGAAAAAACTGAAACTACCGATACTATAATTTATGCCAATATTTCAAATAATTTTGATAATGTTAAACTATTTTCACTACCACGAGACTTGTGGTTTTATCCAAACTCTACCAAAATAAATCAAATCTATCCCAATAATTTTGAAAATTTACAAAAAAACTTTGGCCTTATTATTGGACAAAAAATAGACAAAACCATAATTATTACCACTCAAAATCTAAAAGATATTACCGATATAATTGGTGGAGTTGATGTCTATCTTGATTCAGAATTAAAGGACAGTCAATATCCTAATCAAGACTATATTGATAATCCCAAATTGGGTGCTCCCATGTACAAAACAATTTACTACCCTTCGGGCATAAATCATTTAAATTCATCAAACATCACTGAATTTGTTCGTTCTCGTAAAAGTTCAGATTTAGTCGCCAATGGTGGGACTGATTTAGGACGAATTGCCCGTCAACAAAAACTATTTGATGCTTTAGTTTCAAAAGTTCTTCAAATTCGTAATCCAAAAGAAGTAATTTCCCTTTATAAATATTTCGATAATAATATTTTACATAACCTTAATCACCAAGATTATTTAAATTTAGCCATAAAACTAATCCCCAATATTAACAAATTAAAATTAATTAAAATTAATATTCCCACTGGCGAAAATCCCAAAACTGATATTATTTATCATCCGATTAAATTTATCAATAAACAATGGGTTTTTATAACCTCAACTCCCGATTATCAAACCCTGAAATCCTTCATTTCCAAATCTCTGCTATACTAATTTTATGGACATACCAAACCTAAATACTCCAGTTCCAGTTATTAATTCAATTTCACCACCCGTGTCAAAACCAATAATTTTTATAATTGCTCTATTAGCCATATCATTGGGTTTTTGGGGCTCCAGATTAATTCCAAAATCAAATAATTCAATAATTCAGTTATCTCAAAATTCCTTAATTACCAATCCTGAAACTCTCACCAATGAAAGCCAACTTGAAGTTGGTAAACTTTATGGAAATTTATCCAAAGCTTTCAAAGATACCGCTACCGGCACCATTGAAAAAGGTTCTATTAATGGCGAAGGAACTCATATTTTAAATCGCCCCGGCGGAGCCTCTCAAAGAGCTTCCTTAACTTCATCCGTTGTTGATCTTGATTTATTTGTTGGTAAAAAAGTTGAAATTAAAGGTGAAACTAATGCCTCAAATAAAACCTCATGGCTTCTTGATGTTGGTACTATCAAAATAGTTGAGTAATTATGGAAATAAAATTTGATTCAGTTACTAAAAATTATGGACCTATTAGTGCTATTAAAGACTTGTCTTTTACAGTATCTCAGGGTGATTTTGTTTTTATTACTGGTCCATCCGGATCGGGCAAATCAACTATTATTAAACTAATTTTAAATCAAATAAAACCTACCTCAGGCCATATTTTAGTTAACGGCAAAATTCCCAAAACCGAAAAAGAGATTGATGATAACCGTCGTAAAATTGGTGTAATCTTTCAAGATTTTCAAATGATAACTGATTTGACAATTGAAGAAAATATTGCTCTAAATCTTGACATTGTTAATTTTCCACAAGATCAAATTCCTTTAGCTATCGATACTGCCATTAAAAAAATGAAACTTCAAAATCGTCGTTTTTTATTCCCCGGGCAACTTTCAGGTGGTGAACTACAACGCGCTTGTTTAGCTCGAGCTATCGCCATTTCTCCTCAATTAATATTGGCCGATGAACCTACTGGCAACCTTGATCCAGTTAATGCTTGGAATTTAGTTAAATATCTTAAATATGAAAATGAAAAACGTGGCACTACAATTATTATGACCACTCACCACTTAGATATTTTAAAATCACTTGACAAAAAAGTTATTAGATTAACCAAAGAAAACTAATATGCGACATTTAACTCATACCTGGCGCCATTTACGACGATCACCATTTCAAAGCTTGATTGCCATTATCACCATGACCATTACCTTTTTTATTTTAACAACTTTTATATTTGTTAATTCTGGACTAACTTCAGTTTTAAATTATTTTGAATCCAAACCCGAAATTACTATCTTTTTAAAAGACGGTCTTGATAAAGCCACACTAGAATCAGCTCAAGCCGAAATTGCTGCTATTCCCGAGATTCGGGAAGTTCGTTACGTTTCCAAAGAAAAAGCCTTAGAATTATACAAAGATTTAAACAAAAATAATCCACTATTAACTGAAATGGTTACTGCCTCAATTTTACCGGCTTCGTTTGAAGTTTCGGCCTATAATCCAAAAGTACTAGAAACAGTTGCTCAAAGTTTTACTGCTAAAACAAATTTGGTTGATGAAATTGTTTATCAAAAAGATTTAATCGAATCACTAATGGGTTGGACTAGTATGTTGAGGAAAGTCGCTGTTGTCGTTATTTTTATTTTTGGATTAGTGGCCTTTTTTGTCATATCTGCCGTCATCGGTTTGAAAATTACCAATCGCAAAGACGAAATCAATACTTCTCGACTACTTGGGGCTTCGCTTTTTTATGTAAAGCGTCCATTTTTGCTTGAAGGGGCAATTTATGGAATTTTTGGATCTATTGTCGGTTTTATTATTACCTTTGGTTTGTTTTATTATTTTAAAACCAAATTAAACACATTTTTTTCACCTGCAATTTTTGTTTCCAGTGACCCTTTGTATTATTTATCTTGTTTTGCAATTGAAATCTCAATCGGATTTATAGTTGGTTTTTTCACCAGTTTTGTTGTCTCCAAACGCTATATAAAATGGTAGTCTTGCTGTTTCTATTTTATTTTATTTTTAATCATCCTATTCTTGCCACCGAGCAGGAAGATTTGGCCAAGCAAATCGAGACTTATACCGTCAAATTATTTGAATTAGCCAAAGCCAAAGATACCTTGAGTAATGAACTTGCCAAAATTGATGCCACCTATTCCCAAACCGAGCTAAAAATAAAACAAACAGAACTAAACATAAAGGTACTAAATGAAGAAATAAATACATTAAATATTGATATTAACAAATTAGATGATTCAATTAACCAAACCACGCGTTATTTAATTGAAAGAATTAAACAAAGTTATCGACTCCAAAAGAAAATGCCTCAATATGCTTTTTTATTTTCCCAAAGCTTTAATGATTATTTAAACCAATACAAATATATTTCTGTTGTTCAAATAAACAACCGTCAAAATATTGAAAAAGACGAAACTTTACAACTTATTAAAAAAAATAAAAAACAAGAATTATCAACCAAACAAATTCAATTATCAATTCTAGAACAAAATTTAACAACTCAAAGATCGGATTTGTTAACTCAAAAAACCGCTAAAAATAAATTACTAGCCGTCACCAAAAATGATGAAGCAAAATTCCAAAAATTAAAAGCCCAAGCCGAACAAGAACTTTCCTCACTTTTAGCCGCAAAATTTGTGGGTAAAAGAGAAGTTAAAAAGGGAGAAATCATTGGATTAATGGGTAATTCAGGCTATTCATTTGGTGATCATCTTCATTTTGGCTTATATAATTTATCGGAAGATAATATTGCTTCATGGACATATGCCAATGATATTGATAGCTCTCAATACATTAAAGACAATATTTGGCCAATGAGTGGCAATATCGATATTACACAAGGTCGAGGCCATACTCCATATAGTTATTTATATTCTGATCATTTTCATCATGGAATTGATATGGTTTCGCAAAATAAGGCGGTAATGTCAGTCAATGACGGTGTGGCCTATTTTTATCGTAATGCAGGTTCATCACTTGGCAATCACGTCAAAATATTCCATCCCGATGGTAAAATGACCCTTTATTTACATCTGCAATAAATTATTTTGTTATACTCATAAAATGGCTATACAAATTCCCGAATTATCACTTTTTTTACCTTGTTACAACGAAGAAGCAAATTTACAAAATACTGTCGACAAAACTTTACCTATTTTAAAAAAAGTCGCCAAAAATTGGGAATTAATAATTATTAATGACGGCTCCACCGATAAGACGGGAGAAATAGCTAAATCAATTCAAAAAACTGATCCCACTCATATTAAAATAGTTACTCATCACCCCAATCGTGGTTACGGTGCCGCTTTTAAATCGGGTTTTTACACTGCAAAGTATCAATGGATAACTTTTATTGATGCCGACGGTCAATTTGATTTTTCCGAAATTACCGACTTTATTAATAAACAACAAAAAACTAACGCCGACATTGTCATTGGCTACTATCTACAAAGAAAAGTATCTAAAACTGTTATTTTTACATCTAAAATTTGGGAACTATTAGTTTTTATATTATTTGGCTTAAAAGTCAAAGATGTTGATTGTGGTTTTAAATTAGTCAGCAAAAAAGTCATTAACACCATTCCCAAATTAGAAGCGGAAAGGGGAGCTTTTATAACTTCGGAATTTTTAATTAAATCCAAAAAAGCTGGATTTAAAATTGCTCAAGTCGGTGTTCATCATTATCAAAGGGGTGGTGGCAAAGCAACTGGCCGTCAACTAAAAGTAATTATAAAAAGTTTCACAGATTTATTCAGTCTATGGTACAAAATAAATTTTTCAAAAAATACTGGCCAATAATTGCAATTTTAATAATTGCTGCATTTATGCGACTTTATCGCATTAATGATTATATGGAGTTTCTCGGTGACCAAGGTCGTGATGTTGTTATTGTCAGGGATTTTTTAAAACACGGCAATTTATTTTTTATCGGACCACAAACAAGTATTGGCAATATGTATTTGGGACCATATTATTATTATTTTATTGCTCCATCTTTACTAATCGCCAATTTTTCTCCCATTGGCCCTGCCATATTTATTGCGATTTTATCGGTATTAACCACATTTCTAATTTATAAAATATTATTAAAATATTTTGATAATAAAACCGGTTTAATTGCTGCCTTTCTTTTTGCCATATCTCCAGTCGTTATTAAATATAGTAATTTTTCCTGGAACCCAAACATTATGCCTTTATTTGCTTTACTGTTAATCTATTTTGTTGATCAAAAAAAGTATATTTATGCCTCTCTTGCTTTTATTATGTGTCTAAATTCACACTACTTAGCCCTGTTGTTGTTATTACCCGCCGCCTATATTTTATTTTTAGATCGACAAAAACTAAATATCAAATTAATTTTAATTGCTTTTATCATCTTTGTTTTATCCCTAACCCCACAAATATTATTTGATCTAAAACATAATGGCCAAAATATAAAAGCTTTATATACATTTTTTACAGTCCGAGAAACCACAGTTAGTATTATTCCTACCAAAGCCCTACCTATTCTTCCGGCAATGTTTAATCAAGTCACTACCCGACTATTAGCCGGAAAAATTGATAATATTGGGATTATTGTTTCTATAATATTTTTTATTTTTATGATGGTTGCTTTAGTTAAAATTAAAAATCGATTTTTTTATATATGTTTGGTTTGGTTATTTTCCGGACTAGTCGGCTTGGCACTTTATAAACAACATATCTATGATCATTACTTTGGTTTTATTTATCCTGTCGTATTTATTTTATTAGCCATATCAATCTCAAAATTAAACAAATATTTAGTAACTATAATTGTTATATGTTTGACGGGGTTATCATTGTATTCCAACCAATTTCAATGGCAACCTCCAAAACAATTGATGACTACCCAACAAATCGATAAATCAATCATCGACAAATCAAATAATCTACCATTCAACTTTGCCTTACTTGCCAAAATGAATTATGATCCCGGCTATTTATATTATTTGGCAGAAAATAAAAATTATTATCACCTCCGAGACAAAATTACCGACCAACTTTTTGTAGTCTGTGAGCCGTTTCAAATCGATTGTAATCCTATCAATAATCCTGAATGGGGAGTCGCCGCTTTCGGTTGGGCCAAAATTGACTCACAATGGGAAATAAATGGTATAAAAGTCTTCAGGCTTATTCATAATCCTACCGGAACAAAATAATTATTCCACATATCCCAACAATGGATCTAATTGATTTCTTGGATCATCACATGTTTTTTGATCAATTGGCTTTAAAGGTTTTGGTGGAATAATTACACCATATCTTCCAAAAACCTTTGGGTTATCATTTTGACTAATTTGCCATGGAATAGGAATGTTATAAACTGGTACACCCTCAATTCCCGGGCGAATCAATTTTACCTTTTGCCACCAAAATAAATATCTATAACCTACCCCTACTCCCGGATCGGCAATAAAATTAATTGCCACACAAGGATAGTTATTTCTTATTACATCATTTTTTACAAAATTCACTACCTCCATTTTGTAATAATATGATTCATAATCATCAGATTTAGTAAATAACCATTTTAAATTAAAAAATAAATAAACAAATATAAACAAAAATGACAATATTTTATATTTAATTTGTGCCAAAAACACCGCCAACAATAATATATATATCGGCAACAAATTTGTAAAATAATATTCAGAGACAATTCTTTTTGAAGTAAACTGAGCCAATAAAATTAAAACATACCATAATCCAAAAACGATAAATATATTTTTTGTCAAAATTTTTTTTATAATTAAAAATAAAGAAACAATAAGCAAACCAATCCAATATTGATTTACTCCATTTACATCAAAATCCCACCATAAACGTTGTTGAAACTCCCTACCCGAAGTCTCAATTACTTTATTGACTTTAAAAAAACCTGTTGGACCACCCTTATCAACATTAATCCCCACTGTCATCGCTTTTATTTGCGAAAAGTTATGTTTAACTTCAAATACAAAAAATGGTGACATAGTTAGACAAAATATAAATATCGAAATAAATGTTAATTTAATATTTTTTTTATCAAAAATAGTTAAAATATTATTATTCGACAAAATGTACCCCAATATTGGTAGGGGTAAAATTGGCAACAGGGCAATGTGTAATTGCCACACAAATCCACACAAAAACGCATATAAAGGTAAAACCTTTAAATTACCCCTTAAAGATTCCAATATTGTATATAAAAACCAAACCGACCACAAAACCGTCGGTTGAGTCGGTACCGACCATCTGTCAAATACTGCTGCCCCAAACGACACACTATATATAAATGCCGCCCATAAACCAGATTTTATTCCAAAATGTTTTTTAACCACATAATAAAAACTCCAAATAGTCAACAAGCCAATTAATACTGTTGGGATTACCGCCATCATTGGGTTCATATCCCCAATTTTGTAAAATAAAGCCATTAAATAATAATAAAAACTACCAATAAACACCCCATCTACACTGGTAATTTGACCCACCAATCGATTATGGTGATTAATAACAATATCCTTGGCTATCCATGAATATAAATCCTGATCATGGGCAAAAGAAAAACCTTTTTCAAAATTATATAATCGAAATATTAAACCTAAAATCAAAATAATTAATAACCAAGCTTTCATAATTTGATAATAACACTTATAATCAAATATCATGCAATCAATAAGTGTCATCATTCCTTGCTATAACGAAGAAGCCAATCTTAAAAGGGGAGTCCTAAAGGAAGTTGAAAGTTACTTAAATACTCAAAAATTCAAATGGGAAGTAATAATTGGCAACGATCAATCAACCGATAACAGTCTTAAATTAGTCACCGAATTTGTACAAAACAAACCAAAATTTAAAGTATTAAATTTACCCAAGGGCGGTAAAGCTGGAGCGCTATGGGGTGGTATTCAGCAAGCCAAAAACGATATCGTTTTGTTTACCGATATGGACCAGTCCACTCCACTTGGTGAACTTTCAAAACTTCTCCCATATTTTGACCAAGGTTACGACGTTGTTATTGGTTCACGAGGCCATCATCGTGAAGGTAATTCAATATTGCGTAAATTAGGTTCGCGCGTATTTATGACTGCTCGAAATATTCTACTTCGCACCAATATCGCTGATACTCAATGTGGTTTTAAAGCCATAAAAAGGGAATTAGCCCAAGAAATATTTCCCAAATTAGCCGTTATTAAAAATATTCAAAATAGATCTGGGTGGAAAGTATCCGCCTACGATGTTGAAATGTTATTAATTGCCCAAAAATTAGGACATAAAATTAAAGAAATTGAAGTTGATTGGCGTAATGAAGATATTAGCACCACCAAGGGTGATGCTAATGCTCGTTATATAAATGAATCAAAAGAAATGGCATTAGAAGTATGGCGAATCTTTTTAAATAATATAAAAGGTGTTTATGATCAATAAAAAATTTATTTTTCTATTTGTTTTCATTTCAATTTTATACTTCATTACTCGTCTAATAAATTTAACCGCCATTCCTATTTTTGGTGATGAAGCTATTTATTTGCGTTGGTCTCAAATTATAAAGAATGTTGAAACACTTAGATTTATTCCCTTAAATGATGGCAAACAACCTTTATATATGTGGCTGGTTGTACCACTGTTAAAATATTTTTCACCACTAATTGCCGGGCGATTATTATCAATTATTTCTGGTTATTTTATTTTATTGTCTCTAATAATTTTGTTTTCAATTTATCAGAATTTTTCATCCAAAAAAAATAAGCCTCAATTATTTTTGCTAGAATCAATCCAAAAAAATATTTATACCAATATCATTCCTGCTTTAATTTATATATTTTTGCCATTTAGTTTCTTCTTTGATCGGCTAGCTGTCCCTGACAACCTTTTATCATTGTTTGGGTTGTTGTCAATAATATTTACTATTTTATTAATAAAATTTCCTCGTTTAGATCTATCAATGTTATTAGGTTTAATGTTGGGTTTAACCTGGATTACCAAATCTCCCGCTATCTATTTTGTAGTTTTGTCTATTTTTGGTTTTTTGTTTATGGGAAATATAAAAAAAATTTATTATCCTATAATTTCTATAACATTTGCCTATTCTATTTATAACTTGCTTCGATTAGGTCCACAATTTCATCAAATTGCTTTACGTAATTTAGATTATATCTGGCCAATATCCGAAATTATTAAGCATCCATTTGATCCATTAAAGCCACATTTTTTTGATTTGATTAATTTGTATATAAAATATATTTCCCTACCTTTTATATTAGTATTCTTTATAAATTTTAAAAAACTAAATAAATTATATATTTTTATTTTAGCCATATTTTTATTACCCTTAATTGCCAATCTGGCCATAGCCAAGGTTTTTACTGGTCGTTATATTTTGTTTACCATCCCATATTTAATTATCTTATTATCGATCGGTACCGTCAATTTACTTCAAAAATTTAAATATTCATTATTTTTCATTTCGTTATTGTTTATATTCAATCTATTTTATATTTATCAACTTAGCTTTACTCCATATGCTGTTAAATTACCTTCAACCGAGTCAGGTTACACTTCGGGTTGGACTGCAGGTTGGGGGATTAGTTCAATTGCCAAATATTTAATCAACGAATCCAAAACCCACAATGTAATTGTTGGAACCGAAGGTTATTTTGGAACCTTTCCCGACGGCTTGCAAATCTATACCGATAGTATTCCTCAACTTACCGTTTTTGGAGTCGACAATGATTTGGTCAATATTCCCAGTAAATTAATTGATGCTCGGTTACATGGCGATTCTGTTTATGTCATCAAAAATTCTTCAACTAATGTGTTTAATCCCGAATCATTATCAAAATTAAATTTAATTAAATCATATATAAAGCCAGATGGAGGGGCTATACTTTTATATCAACTAATATGAAATATAAATTAAAATTTATAGCTCCAATTATTATTGCAATATTAATACGATTTTTTTTAATGTCGTTTACTTATCATCCAGATATTGCCGGACAGAGTCTGTCATCATATTTCTGGGGATTTAAAAATATTACCAATGTCTACGAACATTTATTATCCCTTCCATCAAATCATCCACTGGTCGCCAATTTTGGCGTTAACGATATTTTTATTTATCCACCTCTAACTTATTTCACTCTTGGAACTTTTCAAAAAATATTTGCTTTTACTGGACTTCAAAGTTTTCTTGAAACAGTCATGACAGGCGTCAACATTTATAAGATCCAAAATCTTTCATTATACTTATTTATATTAAAACTTCCTTATATATTTTTTGATTTTGGTACAGCTTACATTCTTTACAAATATTTTAAAAAACAAAAAACAAAATATTTAGCTTTTATGTTATGGCTTTTTAATCCAGTCACATTATATGCCACGTTTTGTATGGGGGTTTTTGATATTATACCTGTATTTTTTACAGTTTTATCAGTTTATTATTTAAAGAAAAATAAACTAGCATCATCTG
Source organism: Candidatus Shapirobacteria bacterium (assembly GCA_023245435.1). Classification (GTDB taxonomy): domain Bacteria; phylum Patescibacteriota; class Microgenomatia; order UBA12405; family UBA12405; genus UBA12158. Next base: position 16,152 of record JAHFKH010000014.1, read on the forward strand.
CCTTATTTATGGGTGTAGGAATAGCGTTCAAAATGTACCCCATATTTTTATTGCCCTTTATAATATTCAAATCAGACAAATGGTTAGACCGTATTAAACTTGGAATAATTTCTTTTTTTCCGATTATTATTACTAATTTACCATTTATATTTTCTTCTGCTTATAGATATATGGTATTTTCTCCAAAAAGCCAAAAAATGTTTTATATGGAATGGATGTTATCAGGCGCCGAAGGTATATTTCCGTTTTTATTAATACTATGTTTACTTTATTTGTTTTCTCAAAACAAAAAATTAAAGCCAAAATTTTACGTTTCTTATTTTACAGCCATGTTTTTATTATTATTTTCCGTTACTCACTATCATCCACAATGGTTTATCTGGATTACCCCATTTTTAATAATTGAATTATTAAACTACAAGTTTAAAGAAGCTTGGATATATGTCGGATTATTATCTATATATATATTTATTATATTTACGTTTGAAAATTCACTATCTATTGGTTTATTTGCCCCACTTAATAATTCTTTAGCTAATTTTGTTGGCACACAATTAATAATTACCAAGTCCACAGATATAAATCTTCTAAAAAGCTATTTTAGAAGTATTTTTGCTGGCATATCGTTATATTTAACATACACACATTTAAAAAAAAGTGTTAAAAAATAGATTTTTCATTCCAATTTTACTGTTGATATTATTATTACCCGCCTTTTACTTTTTTCTAAAACCAGGAATTTACTGGAATATGCACGATGACATGCAAATTATTCGTCAATTAGATTTTGAAAAATGTATTTATGATGGGCAAATACCCTGTCGATGGACACCCGATTTAGGTTATGAATATGGCTACCCTTTGTTTAATTTTTACCCCCCTTTACCCTACATTATTGGTCAAATATTTAGATTTTTACAATTTTCTTTTATTGATACCATCAAATTAGTTGCCGCTACCCAAATAATATTAACCGCTGTATTTATGTATATTTTAGCCAAATCATTAACTGGCCGATTAGGTGGTATCGTCAGTGCTATTTTTTATACTTACGCTCCATACCATGCTGTAAATATATATATTCGTGGTGCTATGAATGAAGCCTGGGCGTCAACCTTTTTTCCTCTCGTCTTATATTTTATTCGGAAACTAATATTAAAACCAAATATAGAAAATATTTTTGGTCTTGCAATTTCGTTTAATGCAATCCTTTTATCTCACAATCCTATGGCTATGATTTTTGCCCCAATCTGTTTGATATGGGCTATATTTTGGATTTTAGAGTCAAAAAATATTAAAAATACATTAATTTATAAAAATTTATTTTTATCTGCAATTTTATCTTTATCATTAACATCATTTTTTACACTACCACTATTATTTGAAACAAAATTAGTTCAAGTTGATTCTATGTTTTCAGGATATTACAATTATTCAGTTCATTTCGCAACTTTTTATCAATTATTTATAAGTAATTTTTGGGGTGATGGGCCATCAGTGTGGGGTATAGATGATAAAATGTCCTTTATGATTGGTTATTTACATTGGATAATACCGCTAATTATGTTTATATTGTCATCAATTAAATATTACAAAACAAAAAAAAATATATATCTAATACCTTTAGGATTATTTATCTTTGGGTTAGGCTATGCCTTTATGGCTCACGAGAGATCGACCTTTATTTGGATGTTAATTTCTCCAATCCAAAAAGTACAATTTCCATGGCGTTTTTTAAATATTGTAATTTTTATTATGTCACTAACAGTTGCTTATATAGGGCTATTTATTAAAAATAGAATAATAATACTATTATTAATTATTTCAGTTATATTGATTAATTTTCAATATTTTTATCCAATTCATAGTGGACCTATATCAGATTCACAAAAATTATCAGGTGAAAGTTGGCGATTATTAACGACTGCTAGTATATATGATTATCTTCCAAAAACGGCTAAAATTGCTGGGAAAAAAGCTGCACAACCGTATTTAGATGAAATTACTCCAAATTCCACAAAATATGAAATAAGTGGGCAGAAAAAAGGTACCGATTGGGTGTTTTATAATTTAAATTTAAAATCAGAAGCAATGATCACTTTACCTGTTTTAGGATTTCCTAATTTTAAGTTATTTGATTTTGGAAAAGAAATAAAATATTCAATTGAACCTGAATTAGGTCGAATAACTGTAAACTTATCAGCTGGAGATCATCAATTATATTTAAAATTATTCAATACTTCAATCAGAACAACAGCAAATATAATTTCATTATTGGCTTGGAGCTTAATCATTACTTACTATTTATATAGTTTATGGAAGAAATTGAAATTGAAAAAATAAAATCCAAAACAGCCAAAAATTTTTTATATTTATCGGTTCGTAACTTTGGAATTCAAATTATTACTACCATTGGATTTTTTATATTAACCATTATTTTAGGCGCCGGTGAAGTTGGTTTATTTGCCATTGTTGCCGAATCTATAGCAATTTTAGGTTATTTTTCTGATATTGGTTTGGCCTCTGCCCTAATCCAACAAAAGCATGAAGTCGAAACAAAAGATCTTCGAGTAACTTTTACCATCCAACAAATTTTGGTAGTTATTGGTCTAATCATAGTTGCTATTATTTATCCAAGTATTGCCCAATCAAAAGGTTATGGTAGTAAAGAATTTACCATTCTCTTATCTTTGTGTTTTTCTTTTATTGCGGCCTCGCTCAAAACTATCCCTTCAGTATTACTTGAAAGAAAACTTGATTTTCAAAAATTATCACTGGTAGATATTGTTGAAAATATTTTATTTTATTTAATTGCCGTCATTTTTGCTCTATTTGGTTTTGGAGTTTATTCCTATGCTATTGCCACATTTATCAAAAGTTTAGTCGGCTTAATTATTATTTATCGCCTTCAGTGGTGGGATATTGGAATTGGATTTTCGTTTGAAACTACCAAAAAATTGATGTCCTATGGTCTTCCGTTTCAGGCCAATTCGCTGATTGCCGTGGCCAAAGATAGACTTTCAAATTTATTAGTCGCCGGTATTATTGGACGCGAATCATTTGGCTTACTTTCCTGGGCCCAAAAAGGTCCTCGCATCCCTCTATCATTTATGGATGCCATTATGAAAATAACTTTTCCCACCTTTTCACGAATTCAAGATAATCCAGAATTATTAAAAAAATCAATTACCAAAAGCATATATTTTATTGCCCTAATTGTGTTTCCATTATTGGCAGGTATTGCTTTAATATCAAATGATATTATCAATTTAATTCCCAAGTACACCAAATGGCAACCAGCTGTTGTTCCACTATATTTTTATGCCATTTCCTATGCCATAGCCGCCATTACTACACCTATTACCAATGCCTTTAATGCCATTGGTAAAATAAAAACTACTACTAAATTAATGATCATGTGGACGGTTTTAACCTGGATTTTTTACCCAATTTTAAGCTTAAAATTTGGATATTATGGCACCTCGATTGCCGCTTTAATAGTTGGATCAAGTTCATTTGTCGTCTGGATATTAGCCAAAAAATATTTTGATACCAACATTTTTAGTATTATTATTCATCCATCTATCGCTACCGTTTCTTTTATTATTTTAAGTTTATCTGCCACCTTTTATATTGATAACACCATTTTAAAAATAGTTATTAAAGTGTTAATTAGTGTCATTGTTTATTGTTTTTATTTGTGGCTTTGGTCAAAAGATGATTTATTATGGTTTTTAAAACAAGCCAAATGGTTAAAAAAACAACAATAAGTATTTGGGTTTTTATTATTTGTCTAATTTTTCAGCTAATTCCTGTTATCAAAAGTGGCACTTCAATTCAAAAAGGATTAGGATTTTGGGGTCCAAATGGTCATGATGCCATTTGGCATTTGGCTCTAATTAATCATATCAATAACCCACTAAAAATCGAAATGCCTATATTTTCTGGTGAATATTTAAAAAATTATCATCCATTTTTTGATATATTTATTGCCTATATTTCACAAATAACCCAACTATCTTCTACTTTGTTACTTTTCCAAATTTTTCCTATAATATCAACTATTTTATATTTATTTTTAAGCTATAAAATTGGCAAAATAATTACCAAATCGAGTTATGGTGGTTTAATCTTAATGATTTTAAATACAATCAATAATTCATTTGGTTGGGTAGTCAATTTTATTCAAAAACATAATTTTGAAGGAGAATCTCTTTTTTGGTCAATGCAACCTCCCAGTAATCAACTTAATCCTCCCTTTTTATTATCCTTGGTTTTAATCTTGACCCTAATTTATATTTTATTATCAACCAAAGTTTTAAATAAAAAGCTGATATTGGCAATTTCCTCAATATTAATTTTTCTACCTGTCATCAAGGCTTATGCCGCTATACCTGCATTTATAATATTTTTCATATATATATTTAAAACCAAAAAATATTATAAAACATTTATTTTATCGTTATTATTTTCAATTCTTCTTTTCCTTCAGTTTAATAAAAACTCTTCTTCACTATTAATTTGGCAACCATTTTGGTTTATCAAATCACTATTTGAATCAACCGACAAGTTATATATTCCTCGTTTTGCCAATTTGGCCCAAGCTAGTGGTCTCAAGCCAATATTATTTTATATAATTGG
>JAHFKH010000048.1 GCA_023245435.1 Candidatus Shapirobacteria bacterium
TAATTTTAGCTACTCAGAAGGCCATTTCTGATTATCAAAATAATCCAAAAATATTTGAAAAATTAAAATTAAAACAAAAAGTATTAGATGTTATAAAACGTAATTTAAAATATTCTAAATATAAGTTAATAAAAAAATCTTTTTCTTTTTCTATCAAAACTAGAATTGGAATCAATAATAGTAGTGTTGATTCTTGGATTCCATTTTTATGTTCTTTTAAACCAGATTTTATTACCTTACATGGTCGAACTTTAAAACAAGGGTATTCAGGATTAGCAAATTGGGACGAAATAGCCAAAGCTGCGGTCATATGTCACAACTCGAATATAAAAATCTTTGGTAATGGTGACCTAATTTCCCGACAAAAGGCCAATGAATATTGTCAAAAATATGGCACCGATGGTGCTCTTATTGGTCGGGCAGCCATGGGTAATCCTTGGTTGTTTGACAATAAAACAGCAAACTTTAAACAAAAATATCAAGCTATGCTTACTCACGCCAAGCATTTTGTTAAAATTTTCCCACACCGACGGTTTGATCCACTCCGTCATCATTTTTTATTATATGTCTCAGGGCATCCCAACGCGTCTGCTCTACGTCAAGAAATCGTCAAATTGACCTCCATTGACCAACTTTGTACTCTTGAACACGCTATCACCGACTGATACATTTATGAGTATGCCAAATAATAAAACCGATTACTCAACTCTTAGTAGTATTGAAAATTTAATTCATAGTCATAATACTAGACTCGAATCATTGCAAAAAGAACTAAAAACTCACAAAATGATGCTCGAAGCATTATTGGAAAATGATAAAGAATACCAAGAGGCAGCTTCTGCTTCTGCGGCAGCAGCTAAACTAAAAACCCAAGCTAAGGCAAAAGTATTATCGGTGACCGATGCCAAAAATCAAGTTGAAAAAATTAAAGAACAACAAACCGAAGCCAAAGAATTAAAAATAGCTTTATCTGATTATTTATCTCAATATGTTGTGTTGTCTGGTAGCAATCAAATCGAAAGTCCTGACGGTTCAGTTTTTGATATTGTTAGTAGTGCCCATTTAAGCAAAAAAACAAAAAATTAATATGACGACAATTCCCACAATAGGAACAGTTTTGGTGGACTTTTGGGCTAATTGGTGTGGTCCGTGTGTTATGCTTTCCCCCATTTTAGAAGAAATCATTTCTGAACAAAAAAATATTAATTTAATTAAAATTGACGTCGAATCAGAACCAGATTTAGCTTTAAAATATTCAGTTACTTCTCTCCCTACAGTTATTGTCTTAAAAAACGGTCAAATTACTTCAGTTTTAACTGGTTCTCGCCCCAAATCAGAATATCTCAAAGCTTTAGGGTAAAATATACATTGTGGATATCATTGCTGTCAAAAATTATTTAAAATCTCTTAACCTTCCCGATTTTCGCGCCAAACAAATCATAAAAAACTATTTTTCCGGACATTATTCTGATTTTGCGTCAATGTCTGATTTGCCCTTAGCTTTGCGTACTGATTTAGATAATAAATATCCTTTACTATCGGTCACCGAATCTAATTTATTAAAGTCAACTGATTCCCAAAAGGTGGCTCTCAAGCTTCACGATGGCCTCTATATTGAATCAGTTCTCATGGATTATGGCGACTGGCTAACTGCCTGTATTAGTACTCAAGTCGGCTGTCCCTTAGGATGTACTTTTTGTGCCACCGGCAAAATGGGTTTAAAACGTAATTTAACCATCGAAGAAATAGTCGATCAAATAATTTATTGGAATATAAAATTATTTCCCAAATACGTTGGTCGTCTAGTTTTTATGGGAATGGGCGAACCATTTTTAAATTGGGATAATTTAATTGAAGCTTTAAAAATAATTAATGACAAAAATTATTTAAATATAGGTAGTCGCAAAATTAGCATTTCCTCCGCCGGTATAGTTCCCAAAATTATTGAATTTGCCAATTTAAATACCGAAATAAATTTAGCTTTATCCCTCCATTCTGCTGACCAAAAAGTTCGCCAACAACTTATGCCTATAGCTAAACAATATTCGTTGGCAGAATTAAAAAAAGCTCTAGATTTTTATACCCACAAAACCAATCGACAAGTAATGCTCGAATATATTTTGATTGATAATCAAAATGACCAACCAGAAGATATTAAACTATTAAAAGAATTTATTGGCAATAATTTTTTATTTCATATCAACATTATTCCTCTAAACCCTGTCAAAGGAGGTTTAATTCCCTCAACTCATCAAAAAGAATTTGTTGATGGATTAGATAAAGCCGGTATTCCCTTTACTATCCGCCGCAGCGTTGGTCGCAGTATCAATTCCGCCTGTGGCCAACTTATTATTAATAATAACCAATAACCAAATTCCAAGTAATCCAAACAATTACCAATTTTCCAAATTCAAAATTACAAACGTTTGGTATTTTGGTCATTGGTAATTGAAATTTGTTTGTTTCTTGGTTATTGTATCTTGGTTATTAATAGTGAGGAATATTCCGTTATAATACAGTATGTTTATAGATGAGTCTCATATTACTATCAAAGCCGGTAACGGTGGTGATGGTATGGCTCATTTGTATCACGATGGTCAACGCCCCAAAGGGGGACCTGATGGTGGTAAAGGTGGTAGTGGTGGCAATGTTTATTTTAAAGGTATTAATGATATTGGTCGTTTGACTCAATTTCGATTTAAACGAAAATTCGAAGCCGACAATGGTCAAAATGGTGGTGTCAATCAACGTTCGGGTCATGACGGTCGTGATTTGACCCTCGAAATTCCAGTTGGTTCTTTGATTCATTTTGATAATGGTTCTCAAGAAGAAATGCTCTCCGAAAATCAAATAATTTTGGCCGCCAAGGGTGGTAAGGGTGGTTGGGGAAATTATCATTATCGTAGTGCTACCGACCAAACTCCCACTCGATTTGATCATGGTTATCAAACCAAAGAAAAAAGTATTTTTATTGAATTAAAATTAATTGCCGATATTGGTTTAGTTGGTTTACCCAACGCTGGCAAAAGTAGTTTATTAAATGAATTATCATCTGCTCATGCCAAAGTTGCCAATTATGCTTTTACTACTCTCGAACCAAATTTAGGAGTTTTACGCAGTGGCAAAATTATGGCCGATATACCGGGTTTAATTGAAGGTGCTGGTGAGGGAAAAGGTTTGGGTCATAAATTTTTAAAACATGTCGAACGAACTTCACTTTTGGTTCATTGTTTATCATCCGAATCACAAAATCCAGTCGCTGATTATAAAATTGTTCGAAACGAAATTGCCAATTATTCCTCAGTATTGTCCGAAAAAAAAGAAATTTTAATCTTAACTAAATCAGATTTATTATCGCCTGAAGATATTAAAAAAATTAGTAAAAAATTACCCATAAAACTTGCTGTATCTATTCTTGATGATGCCTCTCTCAAAAAACTTAACGATCTAATTTCTTTAGGCTAAGGCTTTTTTTACTTTATCCCAATCTTTTTTCAAATATTTACTCAATTTTTCAAACCCTTCTTTGGTGGTGTTAACATCCGATTTAAAATCGGTCACCACTTCATCAACCACTAACATATATTTTTCACTATCAATTGTGGCTCCAGTTTTTTTCAAAGCCAACAATCTTTGCTGTAAAATACCTCTAATTTTTTCAAATTTTTCTTTGTATTCAGTACTGTAAATTCCAAAAATATCACGAATTTTATGAACCATTTCTTCCCGGGTTTCTTTACCCGACATTGGAGCCAGCAAAACTCCACCAGCTAACCCCGCCAACAAACCAAAAAAACCAACTACAAATGGATTTGCTCCTTTATTATCGTTTGACATATACTAAAGTTTATCATTAATCTTTAACAATTTTTTAACAAAAATAAATACTATTAGGGCCACTATGGCAAAATCAAGACTAGCCGATATTAATTCACCAATTTTAAAATCTGATCCAGCAATAGTAAATACCAAATCTTTCCACGATCCTGTTGGGGTAAATATCCCAACTATAGGCATAATCAAATCTTGTGCTATTGCCGTTACCAAATCTTTAACTGCAGTTCCAATAACTACTCCAATTGCCAATTCAACCACTTTATAATTTTTCAAAAAATCCAAAAACTCATGATGATTATTCTTTACCTTTTCCAAAATCTTTTGTTTCTGTATCATACCTAAATTATACATGATACTTTATTTTTTAAATTATAGTGATATTATTCACCTAATATGGATAGACTATCAGGAAAAATCACTAGTTGTATTCACAAAGGATGTGATAAACTTCCAACTATTGTTGTTGTTGGTCAAGTTGAAGGTCGAGCAAATTATCAAGTCCAATCATTGGGTTGTAATGACCATGGAAGCGAAGCTTTAACTGCAGCTACAACAAAATATCCCCGAGTAACGTTTGAAACACTATACAGTCCATCTTGGCTAAAAAAAGCCCAATCTCAAGAATTAAAAATTAGATAAATTTTTTATTCTGCTTCCATCCAGTGAGTGTTAACTGTCACTGTTAAATCCAAAAATACTTTTCGACTTGACATTAATTCCAATTCTTTACGCGCGTTATATCCAATTTCTTTAATTTTTTTACCACCTACCCCAATAATCATTTTTTTATATCGATCTGCCGAAGTAATTAATTCTGCCTTAATATAAATTAATTTTTTCTTGTCCGTCACTTCTTTAACATCAACATTAATCGTATAAGGTATTTCTTCGCGCAAAAATAAATATGCTTTTTCGCGAATAATTTCACTAATATATTCTCGTGAACTCATTGAAGTTAGTGGTCTTAGTTCTCCCGACATTGACTCAATTTCAGATTTTATACCTTTATTTACTTTAGATGGCAACAATTCAAAAATATCAGTCAATAATTGCTTAACATTTTTTGACTTTAAACCCGATACCATCACTGTTTTATCAAATTCATCTTCCAAATAATTATAATCAGGAAAATGATTGGCTGGTCCCACCGCTTGATCCATTTTGTTATATACCAATATTTTTTTAGTTTTAATTTTTCGCAAAAGTCCCAATATTTTATTTTCTTCTTCAT
>JAHFKH010000049.1 GCA_023245435.1 Candidatus Shapirobacteria bacterium
TACCCCAATTCCTACCGATGTTTCCAGTGTTACTCCCACTCCAGTTGTTGCTGTTACCGAGCCATCAAAATCTTTAAAACTTCAGGTTTTAAATGCTACCGATATTAGTGGTCAAGCCGGCGTTATCAAAGAAAAATTAACCAAATTAGGTTTCACTAGTGTCAATATTGGTAATGCCACCGAAAAAGCCACCGCCAATGGTATCCAAATCAAAGCTTCTTTATCAAGCGCTTCTGCTTATTTTACCAGCAAAATTTCTGATTTTGCTACCGCTACAGTTACCGATCTTAAGGCAAATTCTACTTACGATGTTGTCTTTATTATTGGGACTGATCTAAAAACTGGTGCTGCTGCTCCCACTACTGCGACGACTGTCACTCCTTCCAAAGCTGCCACCAGCACTCCCAAAGCTACTCCAACTTTGTAAAAATTAATGTTTTAGCGCTTCTTCTTGTTCTGGAGTGTAAACAAATTCTTGATGTTTTATTTCTCTATGTGAATTCGCAAACTTATTTTCTTCATTTATTGATGCTTCACGATTAATATCGGTTATTATATCAGCCTTTCTTTGAGCTTGTTCCTGAATTGTTTTCTTTATTTCTTCTGGAGTATCCACATGTTCATTAGACACCAGTGGTACGTCACTTTGTTCTAATGTTTCTTTTTGACTATACATACCTGGAGGATGACGATCTATCTTATTCGGATCTTCTATACTATGTGCCAAATTATATTTACAACGAGCAATAAATACTGCAAAAAACGCGGCAAACCCACTAATTCCCCATAAAAAAAATTTATTTTCATCTGATTTTTTTGATTCTCTTGTATATGCAGCATTTAATTTTACATATTCTGCCGGAGTACCCTCCATTCTACCAAGTTTAACAAGTCCATTTATTACCTCTTTTTCCCCCAAAGTTACTTCTTCACCCCAAACGTTTGATAAATCATTAACACGTATTTCTTTTCCTGAGGCGGCAAAAACATTAATTGAAGTTAAATTTCCCTCAGAATCGGTCTTTTTTTCACATATTACTTTATCTTTTTCTTCATCACAAGCCACATCAAATAACATCTCCTCTGTAGTAATTAAAGATGGGGGAGTCAAATCAACATTAATTTCATTACTAATTGGTGGTGCTTCAACCGGAACTATTATTTGCTCTTCTCCTTTCAAAATACTATCAATTAATTTAGGGTCAAAAGGAATTTTTTTACCTTCAGGAGTAATAGTAATAGGCCAAGTCCCGTCCGGAGTAATTGTCGTACGAAATTTTAAATCAATTCCTTTTTTTGGGTCAGGTTTACCAAACCAACCTATACCATTTTCTTTTGCCCAATATATTCCATTTTCATCTGTAAAACCATCAGATGTTGCAGCCTTTGCCATAGCTGTAGCTCCTTCCAAAGTAACTTCATAGCCAGCTCTGTGAGCTATTTCCCAAAACAAATTTGTTAATTTGTTTGAACCAGGGCAAAGAGTTACTATAACTTCAGAAGGCATTGTTAATATATCCAAAACTCCCGGCCCATTACACAAACTTTTACCAAATTCTTTATCTGCAGAGCCAACTAATCTAACTCCAGTTGAAGCTAGAATTCCGCTAGCAATTTGATCAGGCTGGAATAATTCTGGTTTAACCTCAAACATCATAATTCCGTATTATACATATATAATACTCAAAATACAAGATTATGGGATATATTTTGGGTGGTGTTATACTTAATCTAATCACATGAAAATACTCGTCACTGGTGGGCTTGGTTTTATAGGTACCAACTTTATTCACTACTGGCTTGAAACCCACCCTACTGATCAAATCACTAATCTCGACAAAGTAACTTATGCCGCAAATCCCACCAATTTTGATGATTATGTCGACAATCACAACTATAAATTTGTCAAAGGTGATATTAATGATGTTGCCCTACTCGACCAAATTCTTCCCGGAATTGATTTAATTGTCCATTTTGCCGCCGAAACTCATGTTGATCGCTCGATTGATGACCCTATGGCTTTTGTCAAAACTAACGTTTTAGGTACATATACCTTATTAAATTCTGCCAAAAAACACGGTAATATTCGTTTTCATCATATTTCCACCGATGAAGTTTTTGGATCAATTCCTCTTGGCTCTACTGCCCAATTTTCCGAAACATCACCCTACGACCCCTCCAGCCCTTATTCAGCTACCAAAGCCTCATCTGATCACTTTGTCCGAGCTTTCGGCAAAACTTTTGGTTTACCCATTACCATTTCCAATTGTTCCAACAATTATGGTCCCTACGCCAATCCTGAAAAACTAGTTCCGCGAATGATAACGAACCTTATTGATGGTCAAAAAATTCCAGTTTATGGTCAAGGGGCCAATTTTCGCGACTGGCTTTATGTCACTGACCATTGTCGGGCTATCGACACTATTATTTCTCACGGTATTATAGGTGAAACTTATTGTATCGGTGGTCTCAAGGAAACTTCACGCAATATTGATTTGGTTAAAAAAGTTATCAAATTGATGGGTAAATCAGAAGATGTTATTGAGTATGTCGCTGACCGTCCGGCTCATGACAATTATGCCGTAAATTGGGATAAAATAAGCACAGATTTGGGTTGGAAACCCCTCGAAACTCTTGAGTCTGGACTCAAAAAAACTATCGATTGGTATGTTAGCCATGAATCGTGGTGGCGTGATTCCAAAGCCGAAGCCGAAGCTTTTTATATTAAATTGAATAATTATAAAAATTTAAATAAATAATTTTTATGCCATATAATAGTATTGATAAGACCGAGGTTATTGGTGTTTACAGAATTCAACCCAAAGTTTTTGGCGATGAACGTGGATGGTATTGTCCTAATGTCGAATTTTCTGAATTAGAAAAAGCCTTAAAAATTTCTTTTAGAAACATTACCCAATTAGCTTCATCTTATAATTCTAAAGCAGGTATTTTGAGAGGCATGCACTATCAACTTTCTCCAAATACGCAAGGTAAGTTAGTCATGGCCACTCGTGGTTCTGTACTTGATGTAGCCCTCGATGTTCGCAAAAATTCCCCAACTTTTGGTAAATATATTACAGCTATTTTAACATCCACTAATCAAAATCAACTTTGGGTTCCACCTGGATGTGCTCATGGATACCTCGCTCTCGAGCCCAATACTACGTTTAGTTATATCGTTACAGATGGAAAATATTCTCCTGATTTAGAAAGGGGAGTTAATCCTTTTGATCCTAATTTAAATATTCCATGGGGTATGTCTCGTGAATCAATGGATCTAAAAGAAAGAGATTTAAATTTAAGAAATTTTGAAGATATTCCTAAAGATGAACTCCTCTAATCAAATTCTCGGTACCGGCCTTTCTGGTCTTGTTGGTTCTCGAATTGTTGATTTAAATCGTGATATAAATTTTACCGATATTTCCCTTGATACAGGCTACAATATATTAAAACCTGATACTTTAGATGATTTATTTAAAAATAACCCCGCCAAAATAGTTTTACATTTGGCCGCCTTTACTGATACCAATGCTGCCTGGGAGCAAAAGGGGGACAAAAATGGTCTATGTTATCAACTAAATGTTATCGGTACCCAAAATATTGTAACTTTATGCCAAAAATACGGTAAACATTTAATTCACATTTCTACCGATTATGTTTTTGATGGGTCAAAAATAGAATCATATACTGAAACAGATACTCCCCATCCGCTCGATTGGTATGCGGAAACTAAACTTATGGCCGAAAATATAATCCCAGCAGAATTTACTATCGTTCGCATTGCTTCTCCTTATCGTGCCAATTTTGAACCTAAAATTGATTTAGTCAGAAAAATTATTACAAAATTAAAAAATAACGAAGTCTGCAAATTATTTACCGATCAAATTACCACCCCCACTTTTATCGATGATATTGGTATTGGTGTTCGAAAAATTATAAATACTCCTAAATCAGGCATTTATCATTTAGTGGGCTCGTCTTCCCAATCAGTTTTTGAGATGGGTAAATCAATTGCAGAAATATTTAATTATGATTCAAATTTAATTCAACCATCATCACTATCTGACTATCTAAAAACTCCAAATGCCCGTCCCTACGCCCCAAATTTATCTTTATCCAATCAAAAATTTATTACCGATTTTAATTACATTCCCAAAACACTAATCCAAGGTTTAGAAGAGACAAAAAGACAAGTTAATTAACCTTTTTTGTAGAGTCACCATCAGTCTTATTTACTCCAAGGCCTTTCAAAAAGTTATCCCAAATACTTTGAGCCGCAACAGCTTGATCTTCAGGAGTAACTAGTTTTTCTAATATTTCTCTTACAACAATACCACCAGTAGTTTTTTCAACAAAAAGCTCCTGCTTTACTTCTATTGTTTTCTTTTTCATGCCCGAATACTATAATATTAATTACTTTTTGTCAAGTAAATCGGCAATTTTATTGCCCTCTCTCACCGCAAAATTTGTACCCCTGTCTTCAGGATATATTTGGGCAAAATTGGCTTGATATATTTTATTTTTCTTTAATTCGTAATTCGTAATTCGTAATTGATAATTAGTTGTCACAATATGTTGTGCATTTTTAAATTTAAACACAAAACTTTCATCAATCAATTTTTGATCAAATTTTGGAAATATTATTTTTACATAATCAAAAAATTCTCTTTTTATTTGATCATCACTTTTTTTCATCAATTCGCCCTCGTTTGGTACATACGTTCCCAAATAATAAACCTGTTTACCACCATAATTACTTTTATCAATCAAATTAGTGTGTTGTATAAAAGCCAAGAAAGGGGATTTATTATCATTAATATTATGCCAATAATACGGTGATAATGATTGTTTACTCGTAAATACCACACAAATAGCCCCCAA
>JAHFKH010000050.1 GCA_023245435.1 Candidatus Shapirobacteria bacterium
TTGGGATGAAAAAACAAAGAGTTGGCAAGAACAATTTGAAGGCTCGCTTATAAACACAATGAGATAAATAAAAATGACAAATAAAATTGTAGAGACGTTCTACAGAACGTCTCTACAGAAACAAATTATTAAAAATTTTATTATAAAAATATGACAGAAAGAAAAAATATATTACAAAGTTTACTAGAAAAACCACGACAAATTATTGCCGACATAAAAACACGTCGCCAAGAACAACTTGCTCGTAAAGCAGAGTGGTGGGAAAAATATGAGACCACACCACCACTCGAGGGTGAACCATTAAGAAAATCTTACCAAGAAGATTGGGGAGCAATGGGTGGATTTAAACACATTGATTTCGAATGGAATTCGGAATCAAAAAGGTGGGTTAATGTTGGCCAATATGTTGTGACCGGCTACGGCCCCCACTAAATAGTTTATTATTTATTTAAAATAAACCTATGCAAAACATTCTCAATCTTACCAAAAAGTTAGTCTCTATCCCCTCCTTTGTGGATGAAAATAATAACGAAATAAAAGTTGCCGATTTTATTTTTGATTATTTACAAAATAATTCAAATTTAAAATTAATCAAAGAACCTGTCATAGACGGTCGTTACAATATCCTCGCTACCAACAGCGAGGATATTGACACGCTATTGTGTGGTCACATGGACACTGTGGGAATAGACAAAAATACTTGGGACACCAACCCCACCACTCCAATTATTATTGATAACAAATTATATGGTCGCGGTACCACCGATATGAAAAGTGGCCTCGCCGCCATGATACTTTTGGCCTGCCAAAAAAATTTACCAAAAAATATTGGCTTTCTTTTTTACATCGACGAGGAATATACATTTTTAGGAATGAACAAATTTATTACCGATTATGGGGATAAAATTAAACCCAAAAATGTTATTTGTCTTGATGGTAGTGAACTGGAAATTGCCAATGGTTGCCGAGGGCTAATCGAAGTTCAACTAGAAATTAGAGGTATTAGTTGTCACGCCGGTACGCCCGAAAATGGTATCAGTGCTATTGAGGTCAGTTATAAAATTTATCAAAAATTAAAAGATTTTTTATCAACTTTTAACGATCCAGAATTAGGAACGACCAGTATTAATCTTGGTCTAATCTCCGGTGGATCCGCCCCAAATTTAGTTGCTGGTAATTGCAAAATAACTATTGATATTCGACCAAGTGTTAGTTCAATTAATGGTCAATTAATTACCAACAAATTAATTGAATTTGCCAAAATTGAATCAGTCAAAATTAATAATTTAAAAATAAATTTTGATTATGGATCATGGTTAACACCAAAAAATGATTTAGAAAAAATTGGATTACCATTTAAAAATATCCGTAAATCAGGCTATTTTGATACCCAATTATTATGGCAAAAATTTGACAAACCAATTTCATTTACTATTGGTGCTGGCTGTCAATCAACTGCCCACACCAGTAACGAGTTTATTGAAATTGAAAAACTCAATAAGCTACCAAACATCTTATTAAACATTATCAACAAATTTTAAATGTTAAAATCAACTATGAATCAAAATAAACCACAAACATTAAAAGGCTTTCGGGATTTTTTACCCGAGACCATGACCATCCGAAATTATGTCAAAAATTTATTTATTGACACTTTTGAAACCTTTGGTTTTGAACCACTCGAAACCCCCACTCTTGAATATTCATCCACTCTTATGGGTAAATACGGTGATGAAGCTGATAAATTAGTTTATTCCTTCACTGACAATGGTGACCGACAAGTTGGCCTTCGCTACGATTTAACCGTCCCCACGGCCAAAGTTCTGGCGATATACAATCAACAAATTTCCCTGCCTTTTAAACGTTATCAAATCCAACCCGTTTGGCGTGCCGAAAATACCCAAAAAGGTCGCTATCGAGAAGTTCTCCAATGTGACATCGATACTTTCGGCACCAGCTCCCCCATTGCTGATGCTGAAATATTGGCCGTAATTAATACTGTTTTACAAAAATTAAATTTCAAAAGTTTTACCATTCTTATTAATTCCCGCACTGTTTTAAATAATATTTTAGATAGTTGTAACATTACAAATAACAAAAATTCGATATTACAAAGTCTCGATAAGTATGGCAAAATAGGTGAAGAAGGAGTAACAAAAGAGCTCATCGCCAAAGATTTGTCCAAAGCTACAATCACCGCACTATTTAAATATATCAAAGTAGCACAGCCCGATAAATACTTACAAAAAGTAATCAATTATTTAGACGTTCTAAATGTTCCAAAAACAAATTACAAATTTGATCCTACCACTGTCCGTGGTCTTGATTATTACACTGGTCCTATTTTTGAAACAGTGGTGACAGAACCTAAAATTGGTTCTATTACTGGCGGTGGTCGCTACGACAATTTAATTAAATCCTTAGGCGGGCCTGACATCCCTGCTGTCGGCACTACTATTGGATTGGACAGAATTGTTGATTGTATTACCGAACTAAATTTATTGCCTGCTTTACCTAAAACCAAAACTAAAGTTTTAGTTGCCAATTTTGGCGATGATACTTTATCCCAATCTTTGGCATTAATTACATCATTACGTGATAATAATATCGCCTCCTCTTTTTACCCCGATGCCGACAAGTTGGGCAAACAATTTAAATATGCCGATGCTTTGGGAATCCCTTTTGTTGCCATGATTGGTACCGATGAATCAAAAAACAATCAAGTTACTATCAAAAATATGGTCACCGGGCAACAATTAACAATCAACCAAAGCGAAGTTTTAAAATTTTTGCTATAATCACCCTTATGAAACAAGCTATCCATCCTCAATATTTTGATAAATGTCAAGTTACCTGTGCCTGTGGCAACAAATTTACCACTGGGTCAACTGTTGATCATCTTTTAGTTGAAGTTTGCAACAAATGTCATCCTTTTTTTACTGGACAACAAAAATTTGTTGACATCAAAGGCCGTATTGACAAATTCAAAGAAAAACAGGCTGCCGGTGTCACTTATGCTGCCAAAAAGGCCGCTGCCAAAAAAGCTAAATAATGCCTACAGTTAATCCAGATATCGCTATTCTCGAATTTAGACCAGGTCCCGGTGGAGACGAATCTTACCTGTGGATGGACGATCTTATGAAAATGTACACTCGCTATGCTGGCAAAGTTGGCTGGAAAGTTAACATTATTGACGGCAATATTATCAAAATTTCTGGTGTTGGTGCCTACGACCAACTTAAATGGGAAACCGGAACTCATCGGGTTCAGCGTGTGCCAATTACCGAAAAACGTGGTCGAATTCAAACTTCTACTGCCGCCGTTGTGGTTCTCCCCCAAATTACTAGCCATGATATTGTTTTAAACCCCGAGGATGTCGAAATGACTGCTTCCCGCGCTGGTGGTAATGGTGGTCAAAATGTTAATAAAGTTTCCACTGCTGTTCGCATTCTTCATCGTCCCACTGGTTTAACTTTTTCTGTTCGTCAAGAACGCAGTCAAGAACAAAATCGCATGGTGGCTATGGATTTACTTCGTGCCAAATTATGGCAAATGGAAGAAGATAAACGTATCGCCGCTAATGGTTCAAACCGCGACAAAGTTGGTTTGGCTATGCGATCAGATAAAATCCGTTCTTACAATTATCCTCGCAATCAAATTAAAGATCACCGCATTAATAAAGATTTTAATTTAGCCAAATGTCTCGACGGTGATTTAACTGACCTCCTCCTCGAACTTACTGTCCTTTCTTCTCCAGAAGCACCGACAAATTAATTTCTTGATTATTTCTCAAAATTTTTAAATTAACACTATTCCCTATTTTTTGGCGATTAATATAAGTTGATAATACTGTATTTTTTTCACCTGCCAATTTTTTATCATCAACTTGAATAATAATATCCCCCATTAATATTCCCGCCTTTTGCGCCGGACTTTCCAAAATTACATTTTCCACCGATGCTCCCAACTTATCAATCATTTTATAAGCCACCCCCAAATATGGTCTGTCAAATTGGCCAGTTGCCGCAAAATTATCAATCGATTCTTTAACCAAATTAATTGGTAGGGCAAACCCAATACTTTGCGCCCCTTGATTTACCGCCACATTTACTCCTATTACTTGTCCATTTGAATTAAACAAAGGACCACCTGAATTTCCCGGGTTTATAGCCGCATCAGTTTGAATTACATTATCCAGCCTCTCACTGCCCTCAAACGGGCTACCCGCCGTAATCCCCCGTCCCAAACCAGAAATAACCCCCTTAGTCACCGTTGAGCGAAATTGACCCAAGGCCGTTCCAATTGCAATTACTGTTTGACCAACTTTAATTTGATCTGAATCACCCATAGTAACCGGTCGTAGATCACTTTTATTCACCTTAACTATAGCCAAATCATTAACTGGATCACGATAAATATTAACTATCTCAACCACTGTATCTTTTCCTATCACTGCTTTATATTTTGCATTTACATCAGCCACTACATGTTTATTGGTCACTATCAAACCATTGGCGGTTATTATAAAACCTGTTCCAATATCTTTTTCACTACTCGAAATTGTTACCACACTTTCCGTTGAGTTTTCAACAACCTTGGTAACCACCGATTCTTCATCAACTATTTTTATTTTAGTATTTTGGTTATTATTTTTTCCCAGCCAAAAACCTGCGGCTAAACACACTACAATTATTAAAATTATTAATAATTTATTTTTCATTCAAAACTTCAATTGCTTTATCAAGTTGAGAATCCTGTTTTTTGTCGTTT